>PBBK01000018.1 GCA_002717685.1 Gammaproteobacteria bacterium
TGATATTCAATCTGGTGCCGGTGGAACCGAAGCTCAAGATTGGGCAGAAATGATTTTTAGAATGTATTCTAGATGGGCGGAAGCTCATAGCTATAAAGTTAAAATAATTGAAATGTCTGGGGGAGAGATAGCAGGTATTAAAAGCACAACAATACGTGTTGAAGGAAACTATGCATACGGATGGCTTCGTTCAGAAACTGGAATTCATCGTTTAGTGAGAAAATCACCTTTTGATTCCGGGAGTAGACGCCATACATCATTCGCTTCAGTTTTCGTATCACCTGAAGTAAATGATGATATTGATGTTAATATTGATCCGTCNGANCTTCGAATTGATGTTTATCGTTCAAGTGGGGCAGGAGGGCAACACGTTAATAGAACTGAGTCCGCAGTTCGAATAACACATATGCCAACAAATGTTGTTGTTCAGTGCCAAAATGATAGATCGCAACATAANAATAAGGCGTCTGCTATGAAACANCTAAAAGCAAAACTTTATGAATTGGAGATGAGAAGAAAAAATGAGGAGGCATNAAAGGTTGANAATACGAAAGCAGANGTGGGGTGGGGNAATCAAATTAGATCATACGTGCTGGATCAAAGTCGAGTTAAAGACCTACGTACTGGAATAGAAAAAAGTAACCCTCAAGCGGTATTAGATGGTGATCTTGATGATTTTATTGAAGCAAGTTTAAAGCAAGGATTGTAAGTGAGNAAACGAAAAAAAAATAATGAAGAAAATGACCTAATTATTGAACGTAGGAAAAAATTGNCTGCAATTAGGGAGAAAGGAAGCGCTTATCCAAACGACTTCCGGAGGAATTGTCTTGCCGAGGAATTACATCTTAATTACGATAAACATGATGCAGAGACTTTAAAAAAGGAAAAAATAAAGGTTAGTGTCGCTGGGCGTATGATGGCAAAAAGAGTTATGGGTAAAGCGAGTTTTATTAAGCTACAAGATAGAAGCGCTCAAATTCAAATAAGACTCGAAAGCAATTCGTTAGTTGATGGTTTATATCAAGATTTTAAAAAATGGGATGTTGGAGATATTGTCGGAGCCACTGGNTCTCTATTTAGAACGAAAACTGGCGAGCTCACAATAATGGCAGTTGATTTACAATTGTTAACAAAATCTCTTCGTCCTCTACCTGAAAAATTTCACGGCTTAACTGATCAAGAGATTCGTTATCGACAAAGGTATGTTGATTTAATTATGAATCAAAAAAGTCGTGATGTTTTTAAACAAAGAACTCAAATTATAACTTATATCAGATCTTTTTTAGATTCGCAGGATTTTATGGAAGTAGAGACTCCTATGATGCAATCAATGCCGGGAGGGGCTATNGCTAGNCCTTTTGAAACTCATCATAATGCTTTGGATATGAANTTGTATTTAAGAATTGCACCCGAATTATTCCTGAAACGTTTAACTGTTGGTGGCATCGAAAAAGTTTATGAAATAAACAGAAGTTTTCGTAATGAAGGCGTATCCACACAACATAATCCAGAATTTACTATGTTAGAGTTATATTGGGCATATGCTGACTATAAAGATTTAATGAACATGATTGAGGTATTAGTTAGAGGCTTATCAGAAAGAATCTATAATTCAAAAACGATTACATACCAAGATTCAAAGATAGATTTTTCAAAGGCATTTACATCAATGACTATGGAGGAAGTGATAATTAAATATCATCCAAACATTGAAAAAAATAATATNAGAGAACGCGAATATCTGGCAAATTTTGCGAAGAAAATTAATATTGAAATCCTAGATACCTATGATTCAGGTAAAATTCAGATTGAAATTTTTGATAAAACTTGTGAATCAAAACTACTGGAACCAACTTTTATTTATTCATATCCAATTGAGGTTTCTCCTCTATCAAGACGTAATGATAAGGATCCCTTTGTTGCAGATAGATTTGAATTTTTTGTTGCTGGAAAAGAATTAGCCAATGGCTTTTCAGAGTTAAATGATCCTGAAGATCAAGAAGAAAGATTTCGTCAACAAGCCGCAAAAAGACAAGCGGGTGATCATGAAGCTATGCCTTATGATTATGACTATATTAGGGCGCTTGAGTATGGATTACCTCCAACAGCTGGGCTAGGAGTAGGAATAGATAGGCTGGTAATGTTGTTGACAGATACCCCTTCAATTAGGGATGTTTTATTATTTCCTCACATGCGGTCAGAAGTATTTTAATTAGTAATTTAATTCTATTGGCTTAGCAAAATAAGTTTTGTACTCAAGTACATCTTGGTGATTGTCAACATTAGTTACAGCTAATATATTATTTTTAGCCACATTAATTATTTTTCCAATTTTATTGTTATTAAGTGTTAATTCATCTCCAATCTTGGCTTTGTCTGTAGATAACTTATATCTATTAACACGTCTTTTTACCCGACCAAGATTTTCAGTTCTCGCAACGATTTCTTGACCTGTATAGCAGCCTTTATCAAAACTGATAGCTCCAATAAGATCTAAATTTAGCATGTGTGGGGTATATAACTCACTAGTTTTTCTATTTATATCTACTAGACCTGATTTTATTTTTGCATTATTCCATTCTTTTTCTGATAGTAATTGAGTTGTCTTAATAGCGAAATTATTGATTGTATTTTTATCTCCATAAATTTCTGTGTAATCTTTCTTTTTTGATTTATTAGTTGCTATTAATCCCTTTTTTTCAAGATTATCTATTAAGGCAAATAAATCCAAATGAGACTTGCTATTCAAACTCTTTATATTAACTGCTATTGCCGTATATTTTTTATTTGAATTTTTAATTTTTATATCTGATCTTAATTGATACAAAGATAAATGATCTATGACTTTATTAGTTATAGATTTTGGCACAGCTAATCCAATAGAATCTTTTAATTTAACAATATTGCATGTAGAAATAACACGTCCTTTTATATTACAAATCGCTGAAGGTATAGAATATAAAGTATTGATTCTATTAATATCCTGAGTGATTAGTCCTTGTAAAAACTGATATCTATCAGTTCCACTAATCAATATAATATTGTAAATAGACTTGTTCATATTTCTTTGACGTAATAGTACTAAGTTTTAATATTCTGCATGCTATTTATAAATCTGTCATAATTGATATGTAACAATTATTAATTAATTAAAAATATTCTAAAACCGATTAAGAATAGATAAATTTTCCAGTAAGAGCAAAATTCAATTTAAAAATAAGGCAGAAGATTGTAATCAGATTACAGTATTGTTATAGGTAACATTCATGAAGTCGAATAACCATAAACCTTTGTCGCCTCACTTATCCATCTATCAATGGTCTATAACCATGATCTTGTCAGTACTGCATAGAATTACTGGGATAATTCTATCAATAGGCCTTATTCTTTTTGTTATATGGNTTACTATGCTTTCTGGCGATATTATCAGTTATCAAAAATTTATCACCATTATGCAATCTTTTCNGGGTAAAACTCTGTTGATAGGNCTGAGTTATGCCTTTTTCTTTCATCTATGTAATGGTATGCGTCACTTGGTATGGGATNGCGGAAAAGGATTTGAGAAAAATATAGTTTATTTATCATCTTGGTTGATACTAATTCTTTCTTTTGTTTTAACTTATTTATATTGGCGTTTTTTATGAAACTGTTTTCATTTTTGTTTCCTAACTTTGATACACATGACTCAAGTCAGCCAACATCTCATTGGTTCCAGCAAAGATTATCTGCTTTTCTAGCAATTATCTTCGGATTGTGGTTTTTGATATCTATTCAATCAATGCCTGGACTTGAATATACATCCGTCAGAAATTGGTTGTCATCTTTTTATAATGCCCTGATTCTGTTTTTTTTGATCATAGTAATATCTTATCACTCCAATTTAGGTATAAAAGTAATCATTGAAGATTATATTCACCATTCACTTCTAAAAAATATTGCTATTATTTGTAATAGTTTTTTTCATTTTATATGTGCAGTTTTTTCTTCGTTGATTGTTTTAAAAATCTTTTTGGAATTTTAAAATGGGTAAATACAAATTCGTAGATCATGAATATGACGTAGTTGTGGTTGGTGCTGGTGGCGCTGGTCTTCGTGCAACATTAGGGCTTGCACAATCAGGTCTTAATACAGCTTGTATTTCCAAGGTATTTCCAACACGAAGTCATACTGTTGCAGCTCAAGGAGGTATTAGCGCTGCACTGGGTAATATGGGCGATGATGACTGGCGTTGGCATATGTATGACACAGTTAAAGGCGCTGATTGGCTTGGAGATCAAGATGCTATTGAATATATGTGTAAAGAAGCTTCTGATGCTGTTATAGAGTTAGAGCATTATGGGGTGCCGTTTTCTCGCACTGATGATGGATTGATATACCAAAGACCTTTTGGAGGAATGACTACCAATTATGGCGAAGGAATCGCACATAGAACATGCGCCGCATCAGATAGAACTGGTCATGCAATGCTTCACACGCTCTATCAGCAATCATTAAAATATCAGGCAAAATTTTTCATTGAATATTTTGCAATAGATTTAATTATGTCAGATGAGAAATGTTATGGAGTTATTGCAATTGAATTAGCCACGGGCGATATTCACCGGTTTCGGTCGCACCAGCTTATATTAGCAACTGGCGGATATGGCAGAGCTTATTTTTCTTGCACATCTGCTCATACTTGTACTGGAGATGGCAATGCTATGGTCCTTCGCGCAGGATTGCCTTTACAGGATATGGAGTTCGTCCAATTTCATCCCACTGGAATTTATGGTGCAGGTATGTTGATTACTGAAGGAGTTCGTGGAGAAGGTGGCTACTTGACAAATTCAGATGGAGAACGATTCATGGAGCGGTATGCTCCTAATGCAAAGGATCTTGCGTCGCGAGATGTGGTTAGCCGTTCAATGACAATTGAGATTCGAGAGGGTAGAGGGGTTGGCCCAGATAAGGATCATATATATCTTCATCTAGAACATCTTGGGCCAGATGTGATTGAAGAGAGATTGCCTGGAATTGCAGAGTCTGCAAGAATTTTCTCGTCTGTTGATGTTAGTAAATCACCAATACCTGTATTACCCACGGTTCATTACAATATGGGAGGGATACCTACTAACTATTTTGGCGAGGTATTAACTTTAAGAGATGGTGATCCCGAATCAGTTGTACCTGGCCTTATGGCTATCGGCGAAGCCGCTTGTGTTTCTGTTCATGGCGCAAATCGACTCGGCTCTAATTCACTGCTGGATCTCATTGTATTTGGTAGATCTGCGGCACAATATTGTGCAGAACATGTGGAAGCAGGATCATTACATGCTTCATTACCAAAAAATGCAGGGGAAAACAGTATTCAACGGGTTAAAAATCTGATAACAAGTAAGGGCTCTCATGCGCCCTCTCAAATACGATTGGAAATGCAAAAGATTATGCAAAATCATGCCGCTGTCTTTAGGACAGCAGAGTCGTTAGATCAAGGCATANATTTGCTGCAACAAACTTATTTAGCATACGGTGACATAGCGATCTCTGATACCTCTTTAATTTGGAATACCGATTTAATTGAAACGATGGAATTAGAGAATCTTCTTTTAAATGCTATAGCGACAATAAGATCAGCNGCAGATAGAAGAGAAAGTCGTGGAGCCCACGCGCGGGAAGATTATCCTAAACGAGACGATGACAGTTGGATGAAGCACACATTTTGTTGGGTTAATAATAATGGTGAGGTTCAGTTTNATTACAGNCCAGTTCATAATAANACTCTTACGGATGAGGTAGAATTTATACCTCCAAAAAAACGTGCTTATTAGTTCATATTTTTATTTGGGAGCTGATTGTGACAGAGTTTAGATTACCTCGTAATTCTAGGTTAGAAAAAGGAAGACAATTTNCTTCTGTAAAAGAAACAATTAATTTAAGAAGATATTCNGTATATAGATATNACCCTGATAAAAAAAATAATCCGCGTGTCGATTCCTATGATGTTGATATGGATANCTGTGGCCCTATGGTTCTGGATGTTTTAATAAAAATAAAAGATGAAATAGATCCCACACTTACTTTNCGAAGGTCATGNAGAGAAGGAATATGNGGCTCTTGCGCCATGAATATTAATGGTTCCAATACATTAGCGTGNACTAAGAGCTGCGAAGATATTAAAGGGGAAATCAAAATTTTTCCTCTTCCGCATATGCAGGTTGTTAAAGATCTTGTTANTGACCTAACNCAATTTTATAAACAATATGCNGCTGTAAAACCTTGGTTGCAGAGAAAGTCATCAATTAATGAAAAAAAAGAATATATACAGAAAAAATCTCAACAGGAAAAAATTGATTCACCATCAGCATGTATACTCTGNGCTTGCTGCTCTACTAGTTGTCCTAGTTATTGGTGGAATAGTGAAAAATATCTTGGGCCTGCAGCNCTNCTGGCGNCTTATCGNTGGTTAGTTGATAGCAGAGATGAAAGTACTGAACATAGACTGAAGGAGTTAGATGATTCATTTAAACTTTATCGTTGCCATACAATTATGAATTGNACTCAAGCTTGCCCTAAAGATTTAAATCCTGCAGAAGCAATAGCAAATACAAAACGCATGCTTCTTGAGAGAAACAAAAAAAGCTAATAATAGTGAATATAGAAATGTTAGAGTCTAAACTTCGTTGGCAGTGTCGGAGAGGAGTGCGTGAACTGGATAATTTGTTTCATAAATACCTTGATCGTTCCTATGGCAGGAGCTCTCAAAAAGATAAATTATTATTTCACAAGCTCTTAGATTGCAGCAACTCAGAATTAATATCTTGTTTCTTTTATGANGATTCATCAGGTGACAGTGAGCTTGANGGGATTATTCAAAAAATTAAAAAATAAATTATTTTTTTATATNAATTAAAATATGACCCTTCCTGTTTTAAATATTTATAGTAGGCGCGGTTGNCATCTATGTGAAATTTTAATCGAAGAGCTTCTTCCTATAACAGACGGACNAGCAGAGTTAAATATATTAGACATCGATACTCGATTATCATGGAAAACAAAATATGCCGATAAAATTCCAGTTGTTGAGCACAATGGNAAAATTTTATGCCAGTATAAACTNAACATNNCAGCTATAAATAAAATATTGTTTAATTAATGCTTATGAATCATATTCGTAATTTCTCCATTATTGCCCATATTGACCATGGAAAATCAACATTAGCGGACCGATTTATACAAATATGTGGCGGTCTTCAAGATCGTGAGATGCAAGATCAAGTTCTCGATACTATGGATATNGAGAGAGAAAGGGGTATTACTATAAAAGCTCAAAGCGTTTCATTGAGTTACAAATCAAATGAGGGGAGAAATTACCTATTAAATTTTATTGATACTCCCGGACATGTAGATTTTTCGTATGAAGTATCTCGTTCGTTAGCAGCATGCGAGGGTGCTTTACTAGTTGTAGATGCTACCCAGGGGGTTGAGGCACAAAGTGTAGCAAATTGTAATACTGCTGTTGATCAGGGGCTAGAAGTGCTTCCCGTTATTAATAAAATTGATCTAGAATCCGCAGATATTGATAGTGTAAAAAAAGAGATTGAAGACATCATTGGGATTGAAGCTAAAGATNCTTCAATAGTAAGTGCTAAAACTGGCTTCGGGGTTAAAGATCTTCTTGAAAATCTCGTAAAATTAATACCTCCCCCTAAAGGTGATCCAGACGTTTCTCTCCAGGCTTTAATTATTGATTCATGGTTTGATAATTATGTGGGAGTAGTTTCACTAGTAAGAATTGTTAATGGAAATCTCAGTAAAAATGACAATATAACTNTAATGTCAACTGGACGAAATTATACGGTAGGTAGGGTNGGTAGTTTTACGCCAAAAATGGTAGATAAGAATTCACTTAAGAGTGGTGAAGTTGGATTTATTATAGCNGGGATNAAAGATATTGATGGNGCCCCAGTTGGAGATACTTTTACACTTNCATCCAATTCAGCTGATAAACCATTGCCTGGATTTAAAAAAGTGCAGCCTCGCGTATTTGCAGGACTATTTCCAATNAACTCAGAGGATTATGAAAATTTTAGAGAAGCATTAAAGAAATTATGNCTTAATGATTCTGCTTTATATTATGAGCCTGAGACTTCAACTGCTTTGGGTTTTGGTTTTAGATGTGGGTTTTTAGGAATGTTGCATCTAGAAATCATACAAGAANGGCTTGAGAGAGAGTATAACCTAGATCTTATAAAANCTGCTCCAACTGTAGTTTTTGAAATTCTTACTGAAGAAAACAAAGTTTTGATAATTGATAATCCATCNTGTTTNCCACCANCTAATAAAATTAAAGAATTACGNGAACCTATAATAAAAGCAAATATTTTAGTGCCTCAAGAGTATGTGGGNTCTGTTATGAAGNTATGTTTACAAAAAAGAGGAATTCAAAAACAAATTCGCTATTTAGGTAAACAAGTTTCTCTTGAATATGTAATGCCTCTAACTGAAGTTGTTCTAGATTTTTTTGATAGATTAAAGTCTGTTAGTCGCGGTTATGCTTCTTATGATTACTCTTTTGATAGATTTAAAGAAGCGCCGTTGGTTCGAGTTGATACATTGATTAATAAGGAAAGAGTTGATGCTTTNTCGATAATAGTTCATCGTGATAATGCCGAAAGAAAAGCTAGGGATATTGTTGAAAAAATGCGNCANCTAATTCCTAGGCAAATGTTTGATGTTGCTATTCAAGCTGCNATTGGNAGNAAGATAATAGCCAGAAGTACAGTAAAGGCAATGCGCAAAAATGTTACAGCAAAATGTTATGGAGGTGACATTACAAGAAAACGAAAACTTCTNGAAAAACAAAAAGCAGGTAAAAAGAAAATGAAACAAATTGGTAGTGTTGAAATACCACAAGAAGCTTTTTTATCCGTTTTAAGNATTGATNGTAAAGGAAAAAAAACGTGAATATAGCTTTGATTCTCGTAATTCTTACGACNATNGGNGGTCTGGTGATTTTATATGAAAAAATTACTAACGTAATTAGGAAATCACAAAAAAAANCATTGATTAAATCAGAAGGNACCGTAAGCGAATATTCACATGCTTTTTTTCCTNTTCTGCTTGTTGTTTTAATTATTAGATCTTTNATCTTTGAGCCTTTTAGAATCCCATCGGGATCTATGATACCTACCTTGCAAGTAGGTGATTTTATTATTGTAANAAAATATNCCTATGGATTNAGNTTTCCAGTGCTCGAAAAAAAATTTATTGANATAGGGGNNCCTAAGAGAGGAGATGTTGCTGTTTTTCGTTTGCCTTCNGATCCTAAAACANATTATATTAAAAGAGTCATCGGCTTGCCCGGGGATAGGATTNTTTATAGAAATCATCGTTTATTAATAAACGATCAGTCAATTCCTTTAACTAAANCAGATAATTTATCGAGATATAGTGAAGTTATCGATGATCATNAATATTCTATTCAAATTTTGTATCCCAGAAATGTTATGGGTGACGGAATATATATAGTTCCAGAAAATAGTTATTTTATGATGGGTGATAATAGGGATAACAGTAAAGATAGTCGATTTATTGAATCAATTCCTGAATCATATTTGGTTGGTAAAGCANNCAGAATTTGGATGCATATGGATGGCCTTGAAACNCCAGATTGGTCTCGNATTGGCATAGAAATTAAATAATTTTTTTATCTACCATTCAAATAAANCTAAAATTTTTGAAAAAATATAATTCAATATGATGGGTAACNNGTCAGTTTGAGAAATTGTGAATAAAAAAACAACATGGATATCAAAAGCNCTGAATTATGAATTTCATGATTCATTATTACTTGATCGGGCGCTAACACACCGAAGCTCGAGTTCAATCAATAATGAGAGGCTTGAATATCTTGGNGATGCNGTACTTGGGTTTGTGNTTGCAGATATTCTTTTTTCAGAAAGAAATAGCGCTAATGAAGGGGANCTAAGTCGTTTAAGATCCGCNCTAGTTAATAAAAATACTCTAGCTTTGATAGCTAAAAAAATACATATTGAAGATTATCTTAATCTTGGACCCGGAGAAAAAAAAAGTGGCGGCTTCAGAAGAGCTTCAATATTAGCTGATACATTAGAGGCTATATTTGGNGCAATATATCTTGATGGCGGATTTGATTCCATAAAAACTGTAATTAAAAATGTTTTTTCAGAAATAATTCTNGATCTACCTGATGTGAATGAATTAAAAGATCCAAAAACACGTTTGCAAGAATTTTTATTAGGAAAAAATAACGAATTACCTGTTTATGAAACAAGAAAAATTGAAGGAAAAGANCATAAAAGAATTTTTCATGTTGTATGTAATATAGAAACTTTAAATATGTTTGCAGAAGGTTCCGGCTCTTCTCGAAGGGATGCNGAGCAAGAAGCTGCCGCAGAAATACTTTTAAAAATAGGAGAGCAATAAATTCATGCAAACTTTATCTGATTCTTTTCGATGCGGGTTTGTTTCAGTTATTGGTAGGCCNAATGTTGGAAAATCAACACTTATTAATTCCATTTTAAATACTAAAATTAGTATTGTTTCGCACAAGCCTCAAACAACAAGACACCGTATTTTAGGGATATCCTCATCCAAAGAACATCAAATTATTTTTGTTGATACTCCAGGACTCCATCAGAATGTTAATAGCGTAATAAATAAGATNATGAATAAAACTGCTGTTAACGCGATTCTTAANACTGATCTTATTTTATTTATGTATGAAGCTAAGTTTTGGACNGATGAAGATCAGAATGTGCTTAAAAAACTGCAAAATATAGATGTTCCAGTAATTGCTCTTATAAATAAAATAGACAAAATACATCCGAAAGAGAAANTATTAGAAATTATCTCTAAAAGTTCAAAGAGATATAGTTATAAAGAAGTGATACCAATTTGTGCTAAAAGAAGAACCAGTCTCAATAAATTAATTAAAGTGATACCTCCATTACTTCCTGTTTCGCCTCCAATATATTCAAGTAAGGTAAAGACAGATAGAGATGAATCATTTCAAATCGCTGAATTGATAAGAGAAAAACTAATTATTTATTTACAGCAAGAGGTACCATATGGATTAAGNGTGCAGATTGAGAGCTATAAAAAAAATAAAANGGATTGTAGTATCAACGCTATAATATGGGTTGAGAAAGATAGTCATAAAGGTATTGTTATTGGAAAGAATGGAGCAATGCTTAAGAAGATTGGTACTGAAGCAAGAATTGAGATAAAAGAAAAATTATCTATCCCGGTTTATCTTGAAATGTGGGTAAAAGTAAAAAAACACTGGGTAGATAATAATCAAGATCTTATAAACCTAGGCTACAATATAGAATAATTTTTTGTAATTTTATTCTAAGTAAATATTATGAATACACGTATTCAATATGAACCNTCTTGGATTCTTCATAGTCGTCCATTCAAAGAAACAAGTAAAATTATTGATTTTATTACTCAAGATCACGGCAGGATTTCACTTGTAGCGAAAGGAGTACGCTCAAGAAAATCAAGATTAGGTGGTATATTGAGGNCATTTATGCCACTCAATATCTCATGGTCAATGCGTTCAGATTTGGGCACCCTCATTGGAGCAGAAAACAATGGTAAAGCATTTACTCTTAACGGTGACGCTTTTTTTTCAGGTTGCTATATTAATGAATTAATACTCAACTTAGTACATCGCCATGATCCCTCTCCAGAAGTATTCTCAATATATTCTGAGATAATTAGAGATTTATCACTGACAAATAGTTTGAATTCTAGTCTTCGTTATTTTGAGATGGAGCTACTAAAATTACTAGGTTANGCTCTTAGCCTTGATCATGATAGNAAGACCTTGGANCCAATTAGTATGGATAAATACTATGAGTATCNTATTGACGAAGGAANAGTTGANACAATAAAAACAGGTCCCATGGTTTTTATGGGTAANCATTTAATAGCTATTAGTAAGTACGAATTNGACTGNCCAGAAGTATTNCAATGTGCAAATAGATTACTAAGATATGTAATGGCATATTATCTTGANGGGAAAGCNNTAAAATCTAGAAAAGTTTTGAAAGATATAAAAGAAATCGAAAAAAAATAATTAACATATTCATTGGTAATGATTATGAGAGAGAAGTTATACCTTGGGGTGAACGTAGATCATATAGCTACCTTACGGCAAGCTAGAGGAACAAAATATCCTTCACCTATAGAAGCAGCTTTGCATGCTGAAAAAGGAGGTGCCGATAGCATAACTTTACATCTTCGTGAAGACAGGAGGCATATTCANGATAGCGATGTTTACGATTTAAANGCNGCGATAAAAACACATATCAATCTTGAAATGGCGGTAACAAAGGAAATGATCAAACTTGCCAAAGATGTAAAACCAAGCGATTGTTGCCTTGTTCCGGAAAAGCGCGAAGAATTAACCACAGAAGGAGGGCTGGATGTTTTAGGTAACAAAGATAAAATTTCGAATGCTAATTACGAGCTCGCAGAAAATGGGATAAGAGTATCTTTATTTATCGATCCAGATTTTAATCAGATAGATGCTGCTGCTACAATTGGCGTCCCAGTGATAGAGTTGCATACCGGTCTTTATGCTGATGCAGANCCAATTAATTCAAATAAAGAATTAGCAAAGATNGTTGATTCTGTTGAATACGCTAAGAAGTTAGGTTTAATTNTTCATGCAGGTCATGGTTTAAATTACGAAAACATTATTCCAATTGCTAAAATCAAGGATATTAAGGAACTTAATATAGGGCATGCGATAGTTGCCTTCTCAACATATGTTGGAATTGAATCTGCTGTACGTAGAATGAAAGAACTCATGATTAATGCACGTCAACTAGATTAGAGTGAAACTTATGATTTATGGAGTTGGTACAGATATCGTTGAGTTGGCACGTATTCAAAGTATATACGATAGATTTGGAGACCATTTTGTTAAAAGGTTATTAATGAAAAAAGAAAAAATTCTATATAAGAACAATGCTTTTCCTGCGAGGTTCTTGGCAATGAGATTTGCGGCAAAGGAAGCAATAGTAAAAGCGATTGGTACTGGTTTTTCTAATGGTATATGGATCAGAGATATCGGAGTTATCAATGATAATAATGGACGTCCAATTGTTATTTATTCTCAACGCGCTGAGAAAGTTTGTCAAAAAATAGGAATTAGAAATATTCTAGTTAGTCTTAGTGATGAAATGGGATTGATTCTTGCATTTGCAGTGGCAACTACGAATGATTCAATCTGAATTATTAATTGCAACAATAACTTTCTGGAGATTCTTATGGCCATTACTCAACTAAAACACTGCAACGCAATACCTAGTCAAGCGTTAGACGATTGGGGTCCTGTGCCAGAACCCATAAGTGATCAAATTTCTCATTTGTCGGGCTTGGTTATTAGCGAAAACAAGGATGGCTCAGAAGCGGGACTTTGGGAGTGTACGCCGGGGATATGGACAAGGTTAGTGATGGATGCTGAAATCAGTACCTTTTTAAAAGGTGAGGCTATTTTTCATCCAGAACAAGGTGACCCTATTCATATTTCAGCTGGTGATACTTTGTATTTTGATGCCAACAGTAAAGGTACTTGGGAGGTTATCAAAACAGTAAGAAAAGCTTACTTAACCTACAAAAATGACGATACTAATTAATGGCTTCACGCTATTTATGCCGGTGTTCTCTGGTTAAAAACTGCAGGTTCTTGCTGCTTTAGTGTAAAAGCCTATAACGGCGAAAAACAAATCTCTTGGATGGAAGTATTTCATCATAAAACTCTCTAATTTTAAAAAAAACTAGAAAAATCAATGTTATAATAAATTTTCTGAAAATATTCTTATATTTATTAGATGTTTTTTTAAACTTATTCTAAATATCATTAATCTAATTATCTATGTCATCTGGGCCTATAATGATCGATATCGAGGGGTATACATTAACTCCTGCTGATCGCTCTTTCTTGTGTAATGCTTTAATAGGTGGCGTTATTCTTTTTGCCAGAAATTATAAATCCCCTGAACAATTGACTCAGCTTATCAATGAAATTCATGATCTTAGAGATCCACGGCTATTAGTCGCAGTTGATCATGAAGGAGGTAGAATTCAACGTTTTATCAATGATTTTACAAGAATTCCTCCAATGAGATATTTGGGTCATTATTATGATAAAGATAAAAATGATGCTTGTTTTTTAACTGAAAAAATTGGCTGGATTACTGGTAGTGAATTAAGAGCAGTTGGTGTTGATTTATGTTTTGCACCATGTGTGGATATAGATAGAAATTTAAACGATGTTATAGGAGATCGTGCCTTCCATTTATCCCCAAAAATTATAAGAGATTTAGCAGCATCATTTTGTAAAGGTCTAAAAAAAGCTGGAATGGCCTCCATTGCAAAACATTTTCCAGGTCATGGAGGCGTATCAATAGATTCGCATCATGCATTGCCTTTAGATAATAGATCAATTACAAAATTAATGGATGATATTTATCCATATGAGGCGCTAAACAAGCAACGGGCAATTGCCGGTATTATGATGTCTCATGTCCTTTATCCAAAAATTGATTCATTACCAGCAGGCTTTTCATCCATCTGGATAGAAGATTATCTTCGTTCTCATATAGGATTTGACGGCGCAATTTTTTCTGATGATCTCAATATGAAAGCAGCAGCAGGCTTTGGATCACTACAAGAAAGAGCTAAAATTGCTTTAACAGCAGGTTGCGATATGATTTTAATTTGTAATGACAGAAGTGCTGCTAAATTGGTTGTAAAATCAATAGATAAGAATTTAAATCCTTTTTCTATGGCTCGTTTGGCGAAATTATATGGGGCGGGTAATGTTTCATGGAAAAAATTACTTGGTGACAGCGAATGGATAAAATCAACCAAATATTTGCAAGATTGGTTAATACAATCAGGTTATAAAATATAAAAATTAATTTGTGAAATTATGAGTGATATAAATAAATATGCAGTTATCAGTGGTCATGGTATTAACTTAGACAAAGATCTCGGTGAAGAAATTGTAGACAATAATTCTAGCGTCATAAATACAGATTTTGGTAAAACATCTGCACCAATAAAGGAAGTGATTGTAGGTAATAAAAACATTTTTTTTCTTTCGCGGCATGGAGTTAAAAAAAATATCCCTCCTCATTCTATTAATAATAGGGCTAATATAGCTGCTCTACATAAATTGAATGTCAAAAAAATAATTTCAATCAATACAGTAGGCGTTATCACAGGAGATATAAATCCAGGCGAGTTAGCAATACCATCTCAATTAATTGATTATACATGGGGCAGAAGTCACAGTTTTTTTAACACTCAGTTAGCTAACTCAGAGTATATTGATTTTACTGATCCATTTTGCCCAGATCTTCGAAAGCGTTTAGTTAAAGCAGCAAAAGATGCCAGCATTATATTTAAGGATGGAGGTATCTATGGGGTTACCCAAGGCCCAAGGATTGAAACAG
>PBBK01000019.1 GCA_002717685.1 Gammaproteobacteria bacterium
AGTAATTGAACTGAAAATACCTGAAGAGACGCCAGAATAACGTGATTATGATTTAAATAATCAGCTATAAAGGCATACCTCCAGGCCCCAAACCAACTTGGCTCAAGTTCTCCCTTGGAGCCTAAGCCCGTTCATTACTTCTGCTGCTTTCTGTTGTTCTTGTTCGCTATTTACTCGGTCGTTTATAGAAAATCCAACAAATGGCTTGCCTCGTTGACCCAAAGGGATTGGAAACTCAGTGCCCGTCATATAAAGGAAGGTAGTTATAAAAACGATTGAAAGTAATATCTTATTCATTGTCACTAAAGACTACACAATCAGTAGAGTTTTTGAAAGTGAGGTGTTGCATGAAGTCGCCGGCAATGACTGCACTTCTTACTAGTTTATTTATAAGTAAAATAGCTTTTTTGCGTTTATAAATGTCGCTTCAGCAATTACCTGATTACTGTGACCAGTGTATTTTGATATTGCATCTACAATTCTGTGAAGATTTGATGGAACATTTCGACGAGAAGATGGTTTTGGTTTAATAGTGCGTGGTAGCAAATAAGGAGAATCAGTTTCAATGAGTAATCTATCAAGAGGAATTTTACAAATTGCTTCTTGAAGATCGGCGTTTCTTCGATCATCACAAATCCAACCGGTAATACCAACATGCAATCCAAGATCAAGATATTCTTTTAGAATATCCTTATCGCCTGTAAAACAGTGAGCAACACCACCATTTAACTTATTTGCAAAAGGGGAGAGTATTTTTAGGAAGTCATTATGAGCATCTCGCTGATGAAGAAAGATAGGCTTTTTAGAATCAATAGCCAACTTTATTTGTCCTTCGAATGCTAGTTTTTGAGATTTTTTTGATGAGTAATTTCTGTAATAATCTAAACCACATTCTCCCACAGCTTTAACATTAACATGTGTTAGTAAATTTTTAAGTAATTTTATTGATTCACGGTTAAATTCTTTAGCATAGTGTGGATGGATCCCAGCTGTAGAATATAATTTTGTGGGGTATTGGGTTGCTAGTAAGTGAGCTTCATAACTATCTAAATAATTTGACCCAGTAATAATAATATTTTTTATACCTTGTTTAAAGGATTCTTCAATAATAGCCTTCCTATCAGAATCAAAACTGCTATGAGTAAGGTTAGCGCCTATATCAATAAGATTATTTTGCATATTTTAATCAATTAGATGTATAAAAAACTAATTATAACAATATTATAACAATTTAACTTAATGTGAAATATATATTCTAAGCTTGTTTATTTACAAGTTGCCTTAAAACATAATGCAAAATTCCCCCATGTTCAAAGTAGTCACGTTCTTTTGGGGTATCTATTCTTATTTTTGCTTTAAAGTTTATTGTGTTTTCAGTTTGTTTTGCTTCGATATTAACAAATTTGCTTGTTGTATCAGAAAATGCAGTAATGCTGTAGGTTTCAGTTCCATTGAGTCCTAATGATTCTGGCGCTTCATTATCAATGAATTCAAGGGGAAGAATTCCCATTCCTATAAGATTAGAACGATGTATACGCTCATAACTTGATGCGAGTACAGCTTTTACTCCGAGCAAGAGAGGCCCTTTAGCGGCCCAATCTCGAGATGAACCAGCACCATATTCTTTCCCAGCAATAATAATCAGAGGTATGTTTTCCTGTTTATATCGTTGTGACGCATCATAAATAGTCATTTTTTTATTAGTTGGAGTATGNAGCGTCCATCCACCTTCAGTATCAGGTACCAGTTTATTACGAAGACGGTTATTGGCAAAAGTACCTCGCATCATAATTTCGTGATTACCTCTTCGAGATCCGTATGAATTNAAATTTTTAGGNTCAACACCTTCTTTTTTTAGATATTCAGCCGCGGGACTATTTGTTGAGATGCTACCAGCAGGAGAAATATGNTCAGTTGTCACAGAATCACCAAGAAANGCAAGAACCCGAGCATNATGAATATCATTTAAAAGTGGTTTTTCTAATGACATGTTTTCAAAATAGGGAGGGTGNTTTACATATGTCGATTTTGGATTCCAGGANAAAATATCTCCANTTTCTACATCAAGTCCATTCCAATTTTTATCACCATCAAATACATTTTTGTAGCTGTTTTTAAACATATCTGAATTTATGTTTNGGCTAATTATTTCTTGAATTTCTTTTTGAGTNGGCCATATCTCCGAGAGAAATATATCTTGACCATCTTGATCTTGCCCCAAAGAATGGTTAAAAAAATCAAAATCAAGACTGCCTGAAAGCGCNTATGCAACCACAATTGGCGGCGATGCTAGAAAACTCATTTGTGTCTGTGGGTGTATTCTNCCTTCGAAGTTACGGTTACCAGATAAGACGCTACAGCCAATTATATTTTCTTTTGTAATAGCATCTGATATTTCTTTTTTTAATGGACCAGAATTACCAATGCACGTAGTNCANCCATANCCAACATTATAAAAACCAAGTGACTCTAGATCGTCAAGGAGATNAGCTTTTTNNAGATAATCAGTGACGACTTTTGATCCTGGCGCGAGACTTGTTTTAACCCACGGTTGAGATGTAATGCCTCTTTTTCTAGCATTTCTTGCTAAAAGTCCTGCAGCAACCATTACAGTTGGATTTGACGTATTGGTGCAGCTTGTTATAGCTGCAATCAAAACTGAGCCATCTCTTAATGTAAATTTNACGTCGTCAATTTCGATATCTTCAGAGTTTTTCTTTTTTCTTATGGAAGTTANAATTTTTCTAAATGAGGTGTGAGCTTCACTTAGTTCAATTCTATCTTGAGGTCTTTTAGGTCCGGCTATNCTTGGTTCAATAGAGCTCATATCTAATTCTAAGGCTTCACTATATTTTGCCGTATCTTTCCCATCATATCTCCATAGACCTTGTTCTTTTGCNTATACTTCAATGAGCTTAATATGATTTTTACTTCTTCCGGATAGCTCTAGATAACGTATTGTTTCTTTATCAATTGGAAATATTGCACATGTACTACCAAATTCTGGAGACATGTTTCCCAAAGTAGCTCTGTCAGCTAGCGGTAATTCATTAAGTCCGTCGCCAAAAAATTCAACAAATTTACCGACAACACCATGTTTACGTAATATTTCTGTCACAGTTAAAACAAGGTCAGTTGCAGTAGTTCCTTCTTTTAATTTTCCAGTTAATTTCAANCCTACTACTTGNGGAATCAGCATGGTGATTGCTTGNCCTAACATTGCGGCCTCGGCTTCTATTCCACCAACACCCCATCCCAAAATACCTAATCCATTAATCATTGTTGTATGTGAATCAGTTCCAATAACAGTATCTGGATATAATTTAGAGATTGAATCTTTCCCATTCTTTTTATTNAAAATAATTCTACTGAGATATTCTAAATTGACTTGATGAACAATACCGGTATTAGGAGGAACAACATGAAAATTTTTAAATGAATTTTGNCCCCATTTTAAAAATGANTAACGCTCTTTATTTCTGTTAAATTCAATTTCATTATTATTTTTTAAGGCATCTATTGTTCCATAACTATCTACNTGAACTGAGTGATCAATGACTAATTCTGCAGGTGAAAGTGGATTAATCATTTCAGGTAAACCGCCTAATTTTANAACAGCGTCACGCATAGCNGCCAAATCAACTATTGCAGGTACCCCTGTAAAATCTTGCAGTATTACTCTAGCAGGAGAGAAAGAAATTTCTGTGTCAGATTGGCCCGAAGCATCCCAATTAGATAGAGCCTCAATATCTTTTTTTGTTACGTCTATACCATTTTCATTTCTAAGAAGGTTTTCAAGAAGTATTTTGTGAGAGTAGGGGAGTTTCTCAATTTTTTTATTGTTGATTGCTTTAAGCGAAAAGATTTCATATTGGCTATCACCAATTTTAATAACTGATCGAGAATTAAAGCTATCATTCATTTTTTTCTTCCTTGGGTNCTTATCAGCGTGATCTGCTATCTATGATTTATATTATTTAACCATTATAAATCAAGAAAGTATGAGTTTTGAAAAAATCATAATATTTATGCCACATCTGAAATGTTAATATNTTTACGATTTGCACTATCAATAATAGCGCCACCTAAACAACGTTCACCTTTATAAAATACAGCAGATTGACCTGGCGTAACACTTCTTTGTAAATGCTCAAATTGGNCTATAAATCTATCTTTTTCTATTTCTNTTAGGTTACATTTTTGGTCTTTTTGGCGATATCTAATTTTTGCACAACATTTGATGCCATTCATTGAATTAATTCCTTTAGGTGGGTCACCTATCCAAAAAGGATTTCCAAGTTCAATATAATTACTGTACATGGTTTCATGATCACCTTGAGCAACAATAAGAGCATTTTTTTGCAAATCTTTCTTAACAACATACCAAGGTTTTTCATTACTATCCGATCGGCCACCAATGCCTATTCCTTGGCGTTGACCTAATGTATAGAACATTAGTCCNTTATGGGCNCCAATCTTTTTANCGGTTACCGTTATAATTGGGCCTGGATTAGGANTGAAATAATCNGAGAGAAATTCTTGAAANGGACGTTCGCCTATAAAACATATGCCAGTACTATCTTTTTTATTATGTACTGTTAAATTATTCTCATATGCTATTTCACGGACTTCTTTTTTTAATAAATCCCCTAAAGGAAAGATTGTTTCAGCTAGAGATTCAGATGAAATAGAATAAAGAAAATAAGTTTGATCCTTATTTTTATCTGCNGCTTTATATAATTCAAATTTTTTATTTGTCATATATTTTTTTGCATAATGTCCTGTGGCGATAATCTTTGNGCCAAGCCGATGAACATATTTTCTGAGTACTCCAAATTTTATNTCCCTGTTGCATAAAACATCAGGATTTGGTGTTCTACCATTTTTATATTCCTGTAGAAAATTCTTGAAAACGAGATCATTGTACTGCCGAGTAAAATTGACATGATGAAGTGGTAAGNTGAGGGTTTTGCATATTTTTCTTGCATCTTGTAAATCTTCGGCAGCGTTACAATATCCTTTATCATCTTCCCAATTTGTCATGTGAATTGCTTCGACTATTGCGCCTTGCTTTTTAAGGAGCAGGGCTGCGACAGCCGAATCGACTCCACCAGATAGGCCAATAATGACTTTTTTTCCTTTTATACAAGTTCCGGTCATATTTATTGGTTGTTATATCTAATTTTTTAGATTGTTNTAGCTGAATACATCAAAGCGTTTTTTTTGCAAGTTTTTCTGCTAGGCCAATGTATGATTTTGGGGTTAACTTTAGTAACCGATTCTTAGCCTCTTTTGGGATGTCTAGTGATGTTATGAATTCTTTTAATAAATCTTGAGTTACCTCNTTGTCTCGTGTNAGCGCCTTCAGTTTTTCATATGGCTCTGGTATTCCATATCGCCTCATAACTGTTTGAATGGCTTCACCAAGTACCTCCCAACTTTGGTCAATTTCTTCATTCAATCTATTATAATTTACTTCTAATTTTTCAACTCCTTTCAGAATAGATTTTAGNGCTATTACAAAATATCCTAAAGCAACACCTAAATTTCTTTGAACAGTTGAATCGGTTAAGTCCCTTTGCCACCTAGATATAGGAAGTTTTATTGCAAAATGATTTAATAATGCATTCGATAACCCTAGATTTCCTTCGCCATTTTCAAAATCGATGGGATTTATTTTATGAGGCATCGTTGATGATCCAGTTTCTTCTTTAACAANACGCTGTTTAAAGTAACCTAATGAGATATAACCCCAAATATCACGACAAAAATTGATAAGAATTGTGTTATATCGCTGCAACGCATGGGCATATGATGCCATCCAGTCATGGGGCTCTATTTGAGTGGTATTAATATTAGGTTTTATATTTAAAGACTCGATAAATTCTCTGCTGAGTTTGATCCAATCACAATCAGGGTACGCAACAATATGTGCATTAAAGTTACCCACGGCACCATTAAATTTTCCTAGAATAATAACTTCAGAAAACTCATTANGTGNTTTTCTNAATCNGGTNAGAAAATTTGATAATTCTTTTCCTAATGTGGTGGGACTAGCAATTTGTCCATGTGTTCTTGATAGCATGGGTTGTTTTGCATATTTTTGAACCATNGATGNAAGACATTCTTCAAATTTACTCATTAATGGAAGAATGATTGTATTTTTTGCCTCTTGAAGCATTAATGCATAAGCAAGATTATTAATATCTTCCGACGTGCATCCAAAGTGAATGAAGTTTGTGACGTTTGGCTCAATCTTCGTATTTCTGGCNATAAAGTATTCAACAGCCTTAACATCATGGTTAATTTCCTTTTCTATATTTTTGATTTTTTCAGCATCTTCTAGTGTAAAATTATCTATTAGTCGATTTAGTTCTTTAGTGGTATCGGCATTAAAATCTGATATTTCNTCAAAAGTTGACGCATTTGATAGAAACTGTAGCCAACGGATTTCAATAAAAACACGATATTTTATGAGCCCAAACTCACTGAAGATATGGCGTAAATCTTTGGTTTTATCAGCATACCTGCCATCAGTAGGCGAGATTGTTTCGAGAGTATGTATGTTCATATTATTTTAAACTTGGCTCTACAAAGCGCAAATCATACACTAATAACTGATGAATTCACTTTAATGATGTTCTCTTGATTATACACGGTGTATATTAAAGATCATGAGCAGAAAAAAAAATAGAATTGAAAACGATAGTCTCGGTAAAATCGCTATCCCAAAAAATGTTCTTTGGGGNGNCCAAACCCAGAGAGCAATCAACAATTTTCCAATTAGTGGAATTAAATTTACATTTCCATTTAGTAGGNCATTTATTATGGCCCTTGGAGTCATAAAAGGCGCTGCTGCTAAAGCAAATAAAACTATAGGCCTCCTTGATGCAAAAAGATCTCGGGCAATTTTTAAGGCGTCTAAGGAGGTTTGGTCGGGTAAACACGACAATCAATTTCCTATTGATATCTTTCAAACTGGTTCTGGTACGAGNACAAATATGAATGCAAACGAGGTAATTGCAACACTAGCTTCAAAGTATTCAGGNACCGAAGTNGATNCAAACGATCATGTTAATATGGGTCAAAGTAGTAATGATGTTATTCCAACTGCAATTAATATTAGTTCACATTGTGATATGTGCCACTCATTATTACCATCCCTTGATTTACTAATAACAACAATTGAAACGAAATCTAACAAATTAAAAGACGTCATAAAAACTGGCAGAACCCATCTGATGGACGCAATGCCACTAAATATGTCACAAGAGTTATCTGCTTGGNNAGATCAACTTGAATTGACTAAAGAATCATTGCTAAAAGNATCAGATCAACTTCTACTAATGCCGCAGGGCGGAACAGCAGTTGGTACAGGAATTAATACGCACCCAAGATTTTCAAAAGAATTCGCGAAAGAAGTTTCTAAGTTGGGAAAATTTAAGGCCATCCCAAGCGCTAATTTTTTTAGAAGCCTCAGCNCTCAGGACACTTCATTACGCTTATCAGGAGAAATGAGAAATTTAGCCACTATACTAATGAAAATTAGTAATGACCTTCGTTGGATGAATAGTGGTCCGCTTTCAGGTCTATCTGAGATTGAATTGAAAGCATTACAACCTGGTAGCAGTATAATGCCTGGAAAAGTAAATCCTGTGATACCAGAAGCCGTAATGATGGTTTCTGCAGAGGTGATAGGAAATGATTCAACAATTACTATAGCTGCTCAATCAGGAAATTTTCAGTTAAATGTAATGCTTCCTGTAATAGCGTTTAAATTACTGGAAAGTATAAATATACTTTCAGGGGCAATGGATGTTTTGGCTAAGAAAGCGATCAGAACGTTTAAAGTGAAGCATACTAATATTCAGCATTCCCTCAATAAAAATCCAATACTTGTTACTGCTCTTAATCCAGTAATTGGATATTCAAAAGCAGCTGAAATAGCAAAAAGAGCATATAAAGAAGGAAAATCAATAAAGGAAATTGCTCTTGAAATGACAAATCTGAGCGAAAAAAAACTTGATTATCTTCTAGATCCATCTCGTCTAACTAAAGGTGGCATCAATCGTTAGTTCATATGAATTAACTCAAGAAATTGTTCGTAGCCGGCTAATTGATACAAAAGCTTCTACGCATATAGATGACGCATATAACTATAAAGATTTTAAAAATTTTCCCGATAATAATGGTTCTCTTTTTTCCGATACTTTTTCATTAGCAAGTGTTTTAGTCCCGATTGTTAAAAACTCTAAAAGTTTAAAGGTTTTGTTTACAAAACGATCNAAAATACTTGGAGATCACCCAGGAGAAGTAAGTTTCCCCGGNGGAAGAATGGATAAAGATGATAAAAATATCTGCTCTACAGCAGTNAGGGAGACNTATGAAGAAGTTGGAATAAAAANGAATCAGTTGGAAATTATAGGTTTCTTAGATCCAATTATAACAATTTCNGGTTTNTTGGTTACTCCAATTGTTGCNTTTATTGATGATCATATTAAATATGTTATTGATGAGATTGAAGTAGAAAGTGTTTTTGAGGTGCCATTGTCTTTTTTATTAAATCCAGAAAATAAACACAAATCAAACCGAGTATTTAACGGTAAAAATTTTTTGGTTACAGAGTACTTTTATGAAAAATATAAAATATGGGGAGCAACAGCTATGATTATTTTATTACTCAAAAATTTACTAAAAAATTAAAAAATTTTAAAATTACCTAGATATCAAAATTGACGCCTTGTGCTAACGGCATATCTGANCCCCAGTTGATCGTATTAGTTTGGCGCCGCATATAACCTTTCCATGCATCTGAGCCNGCTTCACGACCACCTCCAGTTTCTTTTTCACCTCCAAATGCNCCNCCTATTTCTGCACCAGATGTTCCGATATTTACATTTGCAATACCACAATCAGAGCCNCNACTTGAGAGNAATTTTTCCATATTTTGTACGTCATTAGTAAATATTGAAGATGATAATCCTTGAGAGACATTATTTTGTTTAGCAATAGCATCATCAATATCATTAAATGGAATTAAATAAAGAATAGGGCCAAATGTCTCTTCTTGAACAATATCCCATTCATTTTTAGCCACAGCTAGAATTGGTTCAATAAAATAACCTGGGCCTTGTATCCGATTGCCCCCGNTAAGAATTTCGCCACCTAGTTTTTTAATTTGTGAAATTGCTGATTCAACGTTTTTNATTGATCGTTCATCAATTANGGGTCCCATTAGAGTTTTTGGATCTAGCGGGTCACCGATACGAATTTGTTTGTAAGCTTTAACAAGGCGTTTTTTAATATCTTCCATTAAAGTTGTATGTACAAGNACTCTTCTTGTTGTTGTACATCGTTGNCCTGCAGTTCCAACTGAGCCAAAGACTATGCCAGGAATAGNTATGTCTAGGTTTGCAGTCCGATCTACAATAATGGCGTTATTTCCNCCCAGCTCTAATAAGTACTTACCCATCCGAGCAGATACATCATTTCCAACTTTCTTTCCCACAAAGCTTGATCCTGTAAATGACAAAAGATCAATTCTTCGATCATNAATTAATTTTTGAGATAGAGAATTTGTTTGATCGTTAATAAGATTAAATATATTAGGTAAATTAAAGTCAGAAATCACTTTGCCACAAATATTTTGGATAGCAATNCCGCATAAAGGTGTTTTTGGNGATGGTTTCCAAATTGAAATATTTCCACATATAGCGGCAATAAAGGAATTCCAAGACCAAACTGCTACAGGAAAATTAAAAGCTGTTATAGTTCCAACTAATCCTAGAGGATGCCATTGTTCATACATTCTATGGNTCGGNCTTTCAGAGTGCATTGTTTTTCCATATAACATTCTAGATTGTCCCACTGCAAAATCAGCCATATCTATCATTTCTTGAACTTCACCATCACCTTCAGATTTTATTTTTCCATTTTCAAGGCTAATTAAGCTACCAAGATCATCTTTATAGTCACGAAGTGCATTACCAATTCTTCGTACTACGTCGCCTCTGAGAGGCGGGGGAACTTTTTGCCATTCTAAAAAGGAATCTTGAGCATTTTTGATGATGCTTTCATATTCCTGAATGGTTGTATTTGCAACAGTTGCAATTACCTTGCCATTTGAAGGATTAATAGATTCAATAAGATCATCATTTTCTGACTGTAAAGGGTTAGGGCCTTGCCAGCTGCCAGAATTTGTTTGTTCTATCCCAAGATTTTTTAATATTTTATTCATTTTTTTTAGAATTAATTTATTTTTTAATAAAACATTGTGCCTGTCATTTAATATGCATGCTAGAAAAATTCANTAAAATTCTTATTAAAAAGAAATATAAAGAGTTTTTTTAATATAAATCAATATATTAGTTATGATAATGATTGTAATCTTTTAATTGCAATCGCATCATATGAACTACATAATNCATTTTGTTATATNAAAATTAAGATATATATTTCTATTTTGAATAATTAAGGCAATGCAGTGGAAAAAAAGAGTTCTAACAATACATGGAATCCAAGGAGCTGGCAGAAGTTAAAAGCTGAACAGCAACCTGTTTATCCTGACAAACNATCTCTGGATAAAATTATCAATGATTTATCTAGATTGCCACCTATTGTTACATCTTGGGAGATTGATGANCTTACCCAGCAAATATCAAAAGCTCAACTGGGAGAAGCATTTATACTCCAGGGTGGAGATTGNGCCGAAAGTTTTGTTGATTGTACCTCAGAAATTATAGTTGCAAAGATAAAAATTTTATTACAGATGAGTATTGTTATGCTCCATGGAATCAAAAAACCCATTGTTAGAATTGGAAGNCTAGCAGGACAATATGCTAAACCCAGGAGNGCTGATACNGAAANAAAAGGANATNATGAACTACCTAGTTATAGAGGGGACTTGGTTAACTCTAGTCAATTNACAANTGAAGATCGAGTNCCGGATCCAAAGCTTCTTTTNAGAGGTTATGAACGATCNGCTCTNACGATGAATTTCATTAGATCTTTAATAGATGGAGGTTTTACAGATCTTCATCATCCAGAATACTGGGATTTATCGTGGCTAGGNCACTCGAAAATGGCAGATAAGTACCATGAAATTGTTCAATCCATTTCTCGATCAGTCGACTTCATTGAATCTGTATCTGGCCGACCACTTTATCTGACACAACGTGCAGATATATATGCAGCGCATGAAGGGTTACATTTACTCTATGAGCAAGCTCAAACAAGATATATTAAGAGGACAAATAGNTGGTACAATCTGACTACCCATTTCCCCTGGATAGGTATGAGAACAGCTGATCTTAGNGGCGCTCATGTTGAATATTTTAAAGGNATATCTAATCCAATAGGAATAAAAATNGGACCGGGAATGACATCAAAATGGTTAGCTTCACTACTTAAGAAGTTAAATCCCGAATCAAANCNGGGNAGAATTACCCTTATCCATCGGTTCGGTGCANATAAAATAGAAAAAATNCTTCCTAATCTTATTAAAACTGTTATATCTATGGATGTCCCAGTTNTATGGGTNTGTGATCCTATGCANGGAAATACAGAAACATCATCTAATGGAAGGAAAACAAGAAGGTTTNGNAAAATTACAAAAGAGCTAAAAAAAGCCTTTAAGATTCACNANCAAGCAGGTAGTTACCTTGGCGGCGTCCATCTTGAATTGACAGGTGAAAATGTAACNGANTGTACTGGCGGCGCAAGAGGTCTTGTAGATGATGATCTTGNGAAAGCNTATAAAACTTCTGTTGACCCAAGATTGAATTATGAACAAGCAATGGAAATTGCTTTCGATATAGGTGGATTTTCGGATTAAAAGTATCTAAAAAAATAATCAACAATTAAGTAATGAGTAGATGTAATTTTTAAAAATACTTTGATATGAAAAGTAATTATGATCCCAATTGCAAGAAATGCCCAAGATTAGTCCATTTTCTTNCTAATGTAAAAACACAATATCCCGATTATTTTTGTCGACCTGTTCCGTCATTTGGTGAGCATAATGGTAAATTATTAATTGTGGGTCTAGCNCCAGGTATGCATGGTGCCAATAGGACGGGCCGTCCTTTTACAGGTGATTATGCTGGTGTTCTTTTATATGAGACATTGTACAAATTTGGTTTCAGTAGTAAAAAAATATCAGNAGGNAAAAGTGATGGGCTAAAACTAATTAATTGCGCTATTACTAATGCNGTAAAATGTTTACCTCCTAATAACAAACCTATTGCGAATGAAATTAACCAATGTAATTATTATTTGATGAATGAATTATTAGANTTACCTCCACATTCAGCAATTTTAGCTCTAGGAGGGGTTGCTCATAAGGCAATTATAAAAGCAATGGGTTTACAACAATCTAAATATAAGTTTCGTCATTCTGCTGAGTATTTAGTGCAACAGAAAATGTTATTTGATTCATATCACTGCAGTAGATATAACACAAATACAAAAAGGTTAACTAAAGCAATGTTTCAACAAATTTTTGTCAGAATACATCAATATTTAGATAATGGTTAATCATTTGGAAAAACAGTTTAGTCATAAATTATTCTTAAAAAACCTATCAAATAGGCCGGGCGTCTATAGCATGTTAAATAAAAAAAATAAGATAATTTATGTAGGAAAAGCTAAAAGTTTAAAGAAACGTTTACCCAGTTATTTTCGAAAGACACAAATAGATAAGAAAATATCTTTCATGATGGACCAAGTAACGAATATTGAATTAACCATAACTAATACTGAGAACGAGGCTCTTATTCTTGAATATAATCTTATAAAACGACATAAGCCTCGTTTTAATGTTGTATTAAGAGATGGTAAAAGTTATCCCTATATACATATAACTACGGATCAAAACTTTCCGCAATTACAATTTTATCGAGGTAAAACAAATAAAAAAGGAAAGTATTTTGGACCATTTCCTAATACATCTGCAGCAAGAAAGAGTATTGGCGAATTACAGAAATTATTTTTAATTAGACAATGTGATGATAGCACTTTTAAAAATAGATCAAGACCGTGTTTACAATATCAGTTAAAAAGATGTTCTGCTCCGTGTGTAAATTTAATTACACAGGAAGAATATTTAAAAGATGTTGATTCTTCTCTTCTTTTTTTGGAAGGAAAAAGTAAGAAAGTGATTAGTTATCTTATAGAACGTATGGATATTTTTTCAGAAAAAAAAGAATATGAGAAAGCAGCGAAAATTAGAGACCAGATTAAAAGGTTCAAAGGAATAGAGGCCGAACAACTTGTTTCGGAAATATCTTCAGTAAATCTTGATATTCTTGGAATTGCATCTAAATTTAATATGCATTGTGTTGCAATTTTGTCAGTAAGAAATGGCAAAGTACTTGGGACTAGATATTATTTCCCAAAAATTAGTGGCGGCCCTGGTAAAGATAAAATTCAACATGGTTTTTTGTCTCAACATTATGTTAATGAAAAAAATGCACCCTCAGAAATTATTGTTGAATATAATGTTCAAGGAAAAGAAATTTTAGAAGAAAATTTAAGCACTCACTCTGGTCATAAGGTAAAAATTAAGAATCACACACGTGCAAGAAGGAGAAAGTGGTTAGATTTAGCTAAAACAAATGCCAATCAAGGTCTGAAAATTGAATTAGCAAAAAAAACAAAGATCAACATTCAGCTTTCTGAGCTAGGAAAAATTCTTGATATTAAGGGTAATATATCGAGATTAGAATGTTTTGATGTGAGTCACACTTCAGGTGAATTCACTGTGGCGTCTTGTGTCGTATTCAATCAAGAAGGAGCAAAAAAGAATGAATATCGACGTTTTAATATAAAGGATAATATACCTGGCGATGATTATTCAGCAATGTCTGAAGCTATTAGGAGGCATTACATAAGGTTGAATAATAATAGATCTAAATTACCTGATGTGTTATTTGTAGATGGTGGAAAAGGGCAGCTGTCAAGAACGCTTTCAGTATTAGATCAAATCGGTCTAAAAAATTTAAATGTAGTTGCTGTTGCTAAAAATAAATATAGGAAATCAGGTGGTGAGAAACTTTTTTTGTCGAATGCATCAAAGCCACTTATTCTTCCAGATGATTCTCTTGCAAAATTATTGATTCAAAATATAAGAGATGAAGCACATCGTTTTGCAATTTCTGGACATCGATTGAAACGTGCTAAGAAAATAAAACAATCACAGTTAGAGAGAATCCCAGGTTTAGGTCCAAAAAGACGCCGTGACCTTCTTAGAGAGTTTGGTGGATTAGAAGGGATTATGAAAGCAGGTATCGCGGATTTATCAAAAGTGCAAGGGATTAGTAAACTAATGTCAGAAAGGGTTTATAATAATTTACATGATTATCAGTAAAAAATAATTTTATAATAAAAGAAGCAAAAAAGTAAAAATATAAAATGAACTTAGCAAACATACTTACTCTGCTTAGAATCGCTGCTATTCCCATTGTAGTAATTTGTTTTTATCTGCCAATAGAGGGAGCAAGACCGATCGCTGGCATCGTTTTCGGATTAGCCGCATTTACTGATCTTCTTGACGGCTATATAGCACGAAATTATGACCAATCTTCTCGATTTGGAGCGTTTCTTGATCCTGTTGCAGATAAATTAATGGTTGCCATTGTATTAGTTTTATTAGTTCAAGCTGATCCAGGATGGTATGTAGACATCATTGCAATAATAATTATAGGTAGAGAAATTGCCGTATCAGCACTTAGGGAATGGATGGCAACTATTGGTGAAAGAAAAACGATCGCAGTCAGTATGACTGGAAAAATAAAAACAATGTTACAGATGTTTGGTATAGGTTTTATGGTATATCAAGAAGAAGTAATTGGCATGAATCTCTATCTTATAGGCTTTACATTCCTTTTATTAGCGGCAGTGATGACTTTATGGTCCATGATGATGTATTTACGTTTAGCATGGCCTTCACTGAAAACTAGTGTTGAGGAAACAGAAGATCAATCAGAGAGTTAGAAAGTTTAAATTAAATAGTATTAATTGTCCTGACCATGGTCAGTTGTTAGAGGGCTTAGGTATCTTGGATCAGTAATTCCTTTCTTACGCATTGCAATACCTGTTAGACATTCTGCAATAATACGGTTTGA
>PBBK01000020.1 GCA_002717685.1 Gammaproteobacteria bacterium
TGTCTATTTATTTCAAGAGAAAAGCCACGATCGTGGTTTGTGGAATGTGGTTCTCCATTAACATTAACAATATTATCTTCGAATTTTGACCCTAGAACTACGGTGGTTCCAAGACCTACTGCTAAATAAGCATCTCCGCCAGCTGCAGTACCAGCGAGATTCGAAAAGTTATTCATTTTTGTATTTGAACCACAGCAGTTTTCATCAATTTTTGAGTAATCCCATCTTGCTGTCACGTCCCATGTGTCGTTCGGAGTATAAAGGAACGACAAGCGCGCACCGGCTCTGTCTCTTTCGTTAAGCTTATTTCCAGAGGCGTTAGGAGCAATATTTGTTATATAGCCATGTCTATTGCCCGAAAAAATGGTAGCACGCATGGCTAAAACATCGTCTTTCAGAGAAAAGTTTCGTGCTGCTGAAACATTCATCAAACCCATATCTCCAGCATTCACTTCTACAAAACCATCTTTCTCGTGACTGGCTGTTTTGGTTCTAAAATTTATAGCGCCAGCAGAAGTATTTTTACCAAAGAGGGTTCCTTGAGGTCCGCGAAGAATTTCAACGCTTTCCATATCAACTAGATTGTTAATTGCTGCACTTGGACGAGATCTATGCACCCCATCAATAAAAACTCCTACGGCAGCTTCAAGTCCAAAATTTTGTGAACTTGTTCCCACGCCACGAATTGAAAAGCTTGAATTCGTTGTGGTTTGCGAATTTGCAGATGAAAAAGATGGATCCATAAACGAAACATCTCTTATGTCCTTGATGCTAGCTCTTTGCATCATTTCGTCAGTAAATGCTGATACAGCAATAGGTACGTCTTGAACATTCTGCGCCCGTTTTTGAGCGGTAACAATGATTTCTTCAAGAGCATCCTGAGCGTTTGCAGTTATGCCGGTAAAACCGATCATTACTGCTACAATTTTCAACATTTGGCGATATATATTAGATTTCATATTTTCCCCCCGAAAGTACCTTATTTTGGCGAAGTAATCCGGTTTAAATTATAGTGTTGCTTTAAATTCATCCTTATTGACATTTATTCATTGTAACTAAATTTTACCCATTTGTTACACATTAAAACATCGATAACATTGAAAAAGAATATATAATTGCATGTTCGTAACAAATAGTGAAGTGTTATAGTCACTTTTAACGACAAAAATGGCGTGTTTTTGTTGTTTTACCGCAACAAGTAAAAAAGATTTTTAAGTCAATGCGCGCTTTGGAGTCGATCAAAGAAAATTAAGAATAAACAAATTAGCCACATTTAAACTATGAATCACTCTTTTAATAATTGGAACTACAAAATAGATGACAAAAATATTGTTTGGTTATGTATTGATAAAAATAATAGTAATGCCAATGTTTTGTCCGCAGATGTTTTACAAGAATTACAAGCTATTCTAAAAGAAATTGATAATTTCAAACCAACCGGTCTGATCATATATTCTGGAAAACAAACTGGTTTTATCATGGGGGCGGATATCAATGAATTTATTGGCATCAATGACCCTGACAAAGCATATGAAATAATCAGGCAAGGTCAAAAACTAATGGATAAACTTGAATCAACAGCTTATCCAACAGTCTGTGTCATCAATGGTTTTGCCTTAGGGGGTGGTTTAGAGTTAGCAATGGCCTGTCAATATCGATTATGCCTTAAAAATGACAGATCAATCATAGGGCTTCCTGAAGTACAGCTAGGTCTCCATCCTGGATTCGGGGGTACTATCCGAGCAGTTAAGATTGCAGGAGTACGCTCTGCAATGAATCTAATGTTAACGGGTAAACCAATTACAACAAAAAAAGCACTCAAACAAGGCTTTATCAATAAAATATGTAACCAGAATGAATGGAGAGACACCGCAAAGGAATTGATTCAATCCAAGCCTAATACATTTAAAATTCCTTTTTTAGATCAAATTATGAATATATCCCCTCTTCGTTTCATTGTGGCTAATATGTTACGGAAACAAGTTGGTAAAAAAGCGAATCCTAAACACTATCCAGCGCCGTATGCCATGATTGATCTTTGGTTGAAGTACGGTGCCAAATCTGAGGCTGCATATCAAGCTGAAGCAAGATCTATGGCCAATCTAATGTGCGGTGAAACAGCAAAAAATTTAATTAGAGTATTTTTCCTCCAACAAAAACTCAAATCTCAAGGCAAAAGAGACAAAAAAGCAATTAATCATGTGCATGTAATAGGTGCAGGAATTATGGGTGGCGATATAGCTGCTTGGTGCGCCTTACGAGGTTTAGACGTGACATTACAAGACAGAACGAAAAATGACATTGATTTTGCATTAAAACGAGCTAGTAAACTCTTTCAAAAAAGAATNAGAAATCCAGANGACCGGAAATNAGCTACTTCAAGATTAAAATCNGATATCAANGGNNANGGNATAGCNNTNGCTGACTTNATTATAGANGCNATATTTGANGATCTTGATGANAAAAAGAAACTCTATCAAACNATTCAAAGAAATATGAAAGAANATGCTATTCTNGCCACAAATACTTCNAGCATAAAATTAGANAATTTACGAGTAGATCTAAAAAAACCAACGCATTTCATTGGGCTTCATTTTTTCAACCCAGTCTCTCAACTACCATTAGTAGAAATCATTAAGTGTATGGATACTGATGATGATACTGTTCATTCTGCATTTTCATTTGTAACAAAGATAAAAAAACTACCCTTATGCTGTCTTAGTTCTCCTGGATTTGTTGTTAATCGAATCCTTTCCCCATATATGACTGAAGCAATGATCCTTCATAAAGAAAATGTGGCTCTAAAAAGCATTGATAATGCAGCTGTCAATTTTGGCATGCCTGTGGGTCCAGTAGAACTGGTAGATAACGTTGGACTGGATATTGCGCACAGTGTATCGGGGATTCTTGGTGAAGCGTTTAACAAAGAAGAATCTTTTTCATTAGAACCTATGATAAAGAATAAAAAGCTTGGCAGAAAAACTGGCGAAGGTTTTTATAAATGGGAAAAAAATAGGCCAATTAAACCTAAACCAACAGCAGATCAACAAAAAAACATTCCCGAAGATATAACTGACAGATTGATATTACCAATGGTCAATGAAGCTATAGCCTGCCTGCATGAAGAAATTGTAGATGATTCAGATCTTCTGGATGCTGGTGTCATTTTTGGTACAGGATTTGCCCCTTTCAGAGGCGGTCCTATTCAATATGCTAGGAATAGAGGGATCAATACAACGATTGAAGCTCTTGAAAGCCTCGAAAAAAAATACGGGCCTAGATTCAAACCTCATAAAGGTTGGGATAATTTTAAATGATCAATAGCTAGTTTTTCTGTTCTCTAAGAATTCCAATTTGTTCGCTTAAAAAAGTTTTATCTAATTTCATGGCCCACTGAATAAAAAGATTTTCTAGGGCTAATTGAATATTCAGGGATCCTTGCTCTTGAGCTCTTATATTATTGATAGCATCAAGATAATGGAATAAATGTTTCTTTTTTATTCCTAATGAAATTATTTCTTTTGATTCAATTTCTGAGTCAATCGTGTCATCTGAAAAAGATATTTTTATAAATTGGTGGATCATTTGGGATATCCAGTTAATGACAAAAGAAAATTCATATTTCACCCATCTTTCTGCAATTTCAATTGGAAAATTTGTTCCCCTCATAAGACCTAAGAAGTCATTTTTCATAGAAGCGGAAAGCTCAAGATTATCGATTTGATCTATAGCATCAATTGGTCCCATAGAAATCATTTCTAATACATCGGACCATTGAGTGTTTGATTTAACTTGGTTAAGCCATTCCAATGCAAGTTTCTTTTGTGGTATAGGTATCATTATTTTTTGGCAACGGCTGAAAATAGTAGGAGGAATATTTCTTACTCGGTCTGCAATAAGAATTAATAATGTATCTTCAGGTGGTTCCTCTAAAGTTTTAAGTAAACTATTGCTTGCATTTTGAGTCATCTTATTTGCAGCATCAATAATGGCTACTTTGCCAACACCTCCGTGACTCGTTAGATATAAGTTATCAATCAAACTTCTTATTTGATCGATACCAATATTTTTTTTATCTTCTGGAATCTTGATCCAGTGTTGATCTGGATGATACTTGTAATCTATGGGATACGATAATTGGAATGTAAATTCAGAATCGCATAAATATCTTTGTGATAACCAATTGGCAAAAATCCGTTTTCCAACCCCAATTGGCCCTATAATCATAATCGCATGAGGAATTTTCACATCCTTGTGTAATCTTAACCAAGTTTTTTGTAAATTTTTTAACCATGGTATTTTCATTATATTCTAAGTACTTATAAAGATAATTAAATGTATTATATTATGAATATTGGTTTCATTGCTGTATTTATATCATTTTGCACTTGTTTAAGTGATTGTGCGGCATTTATAACACAACAACGATCTGGCTCTTTTGAAGCTAATTCCAGGTAGCCTGCTCGTACATTTTCAAAGAAACTGGATGCTTCAGATTCCATTCTATCTTTATGGTTTCGTTTTTTGGTTCTTTCTAAGGCTATATCTACAGGGGCATCTAATATCAATGTTAAATGTGGTTGCAATCCATCGTTAACCCATTCTGACAAATCATTTATCATATCTATATTCAAGCCCCTGCCCCATCCTTGGTATGCCTTAGTTGCATCAGAGAATCGATCNCATATAACCCAAANACCATCCTCTAGTGACTTCTTTATTAAGTTATTTACATGAAAACTTCTCGCNGCAAGAAATAATAATAACTCGGCGATATCTGGTATATNTTCATTNTCATGTTGTAAAAGTAGTAATCTAATTTTTTCAGCCATAATAGTTCCNCCAGGTTCACGAGTTACTATTACATTATGACCATNAGTTTCTATAAGCGATGCTATAAACTTAATATTAGTTGATTTACCAACACCTTCAATTCCTTCAATTGAAATAAATTTACCTGGGCTCATTTTAAGNGCTCCCGTTTTTTCAATGAATTCTCTTTTTGCAATCGAACATACTCNCTGACNGCAATATCATGTTGTTNTTTAGTTTCTGAAAATATATGNCTTCCATCTCCACTGCCAGAAGANACAAAATAAATTTCNTTGCCCANAGACGGATGTAATGCAGCGTATATTGATTCTCTTCCTGGGAGAGATATTGGNGATGGAGGCAATCCTTTTCTTGTATAAGTATTATAAGGTGNATCAGTTCGAAGATGTTCTTTTTTTATATCACCATCAAAATTATCGCCAATACCATAAATCACAGTTGGATCACTTTGTAATTTCATTTNTTGAGATAAACGNCGATGAAANACCCCTGATATCTTTTCTCTTTCATCAGNNATNGCNGACTCTTTTTCTATAATAGATGCAAGAATAAGCGCTTGATATGGATTTTGTATTAATATCCCATGATCACGAAGTNTCCATTCCTCATCTAAAATTTTCAACAATAAATTATGTGAATTTTCTAAAATAACNGTAATAGGAGTATTCTTTGGNAACANATANGTTTCTGGAAAGAATATTCCTTCAATATTNTTATTATTTTGGCCAGAAATTTTTTTAAATTTTAGTTGTTCTTTTAAAAATTTTTCATTATTNAAAGACTTATGATTAAGTAATTGATTGATCAAATCCTTAGTTGTNGTTCCTTCAATAATTGATAATGAATNAAGATAAACATCTCCTGTAACAAATTTATCCAATAAATGTAATGGTGTTAAAGGAGGNTTGAGATGATACTCCCCAGATTGAATCATTTGTGNTTTTTTAGTTAAACGTGCGTACAAATTAAAAAGTGTCGACTCATCTAAAATTGATAATCTTGAAAGTTCATTCATTACTGATGAAAATGATGAGCCTGGTTTTATTTCAAAAAAGATTCCTTCGTTAGGTAATTTGGTGTGAGTATTTACATATGTGTCAAAGTTTAAAAAAGTAAAAAATACAATTACAACTAAAAATAACAAAAACTTTTTTAATGATTCTTTATTTAAATTCATCGTTATNTATAAGCAATAAAATATACGTAAAGTTTAAAACAACATTACACATAAAACCAAACCAAGTTCAATTATGATTAATTTTATACAATAAACACCTTTTAGTTAAAAAGAGTTCACTCAAGTCTAACAAACATGNANATCTGTTAAACGATAAAACAATTAGTTTTTTATGGCTTATCGCAGCTTTAAAAAAAGTTTATTTAAAAGTAAGTAAAGACNCGTTATTGCGGGACATTTTTGGAAACAAAGTCTATTGCTTCCTGAACAGTTGTAATTTTCTCAGCCTCTTCATCTGGAATTTCAGTGTCAAATTCTTCTTCAAGCGCCATAACTAGCTCAACTGTATCCAAAGAGTCTGCGCCTAGATCTTCAACGAATGAAGCAGAATTAACAACTTCTTCCATGTTAACGCCTAGATTTTCTGCGACTATACCTTTNACTTGCTCTTCAATACTCATGTTTACTAATTCTCCTTAAGGAAGAGGTTAAAAAAATACACTTTGATANCTAATTTTGACTCATCATGCAAATTAAAAACAGTATTTTTTTTTATAAAAATTACTATTAACCCCTTTNTATTATTATTAAAGAATTTCTAAGTACTTGTTTTATATGAATGTGNTGGTATTTTTTTTTATCATGAAAGNTNANANTGATTACATGCATATTNAAGCCTAATCCATTAACATTCCGCCATTCACATGTAATGTCTGACCAGTGATATAGCTTGCAGAATCTGAAACNAAATAAACNACTGCATTAGCAACTTCGTTTCCTGCTCCAAAACGACCAAGTGGAATTTTTTCAAGCATTTCGTTTTTNTGGNCATCTGATAGTGCATTGGTCANATCCGTTAGAATAAAACCTGGTGAAACCACNTTCACAGTNATATTTCTTGTGGCAACCTCACGTGCTAATGATTTTGAAAATCCAATAATTCCAGCTTTGGCAGCNGCATAATTGGTTTGTCCGGGATTACCAATATGACCAATTATTGAGGCAATATTTACAATTCTTCCGTAACGAGATTTAATCATTGCGCGAATACCCAATTTGCATATTCTATANATNCCAGAAAGATTTGTAGAGATTACTTCATCCCAGTCATCTGACTTCATTTTCATCAAAATNCTATCTTTTGTAATNCCTGCGTTATTAATAATAATTGATGGTGAACCTTCATTANCATTAATATCATTAAATACTTCATCAACAGATTCTTGGATAGAAACATCTAGTTTAATTCCNCTTCCATTCGCACCCATTTTCGNTGATATCNTTTCAGCNCCNTCTTTTGTCGTAGCAGTTCCAATAACATATACACCCGTTTCAATAAGAGCTTCAGTTATATCAGAACCTATACCTCTAGATGCTCCAGTTACTAAGGCAACTTTACCTTTNAATTTTTTTATATCTTTTGNATTATNCATATTTTTTAAAATNTTTACTTNGCTTTACTATACTGGTTAATAATATCTGATGAATCCATGGATGTGGCTAAAATATTTTTATTAATCCTTTTTGATAGTCCAGTAAGAACTCTTCCAGGNCCACATTCGATTATCTCTGTTACCCCTTTTGAAATAAAATAATTAATTATCTCNGACCATCGGACAGGACTATATAATTGTTTTTCAAGNCCTTCTTTAATTTGATCAGGTGTTTGATATTGCTCGACATTNGCGTTATTTACAACACTAATCGTTGGTTTGTTAATAGAAATATCTTCAAGCTCTCTGAGCAGAAGTTCAGANGTTGGTTTCATTAATAAGCAATGCGATGGAACNCTAACATCAAGTAATAAAGCTCTTTTAGCGCCAACACTNTTCGATCTATCAATAACTCGTTGAACNGCATTTTTATTTCCAGCAATAACAATTTGTCCTGGNGAATTGAANTTTACAGGGGCAACTAGTTCATCATTAGATTCATCAGAACAAAGACGTACTAATATATCATCGTCTAATCCAAGAATTGCAGCCATAGATCCTTCATCTTCTGGTATGGCTGCTTGCATAAGTTGAGCGCGTTTTTGTACAAGTCTTAATGCTTCTTTAAATTGAAGNGATTCAGAACAAACAAGAGCAGTATATTCACCGAGACTATGTCCAGCCATATATTNTGGAATCCTNTTNGTATGATTACACCATACTCTCCATGCGGCTACACCTGCCGTTAACATTAAAGGTTGTGTAATTTCAGTTTTATCGATTTTTTCTTTTACTTGACCTTGAGCTAACTTCCACAAATCATAACCAAGCTCCCTACTGGCCTCTTGATAAGTTAATTTTATTTCTTTGAAGTTTCGAGCGAGTTCAGACTGCATACCCAGCTTCTGTGATCCTTGTCCTGGAAAAATTATGGCAATCATAAGTTATATATTATTAGTATTAGTAGATGAATTATATCTACTTTTTGAAATTATGATTAATTTAAGTAGTAAACGAAATTATTTCTTGACAAATTTTGACTATTATTTGCACGAACAGTATGTATTTTTTCATCAATATTTAAAATAATTTGGTATATTCGTTCATAAATAAGAAACTCGGTCATTAACAGATAAATAAATTCAGGTTCATAAATTGATAATCAAAAACACATTAAGCCTTAAAGAACGTGAAAAAGGATTTACTCTTATTGAGATTATGGTAGCAATGATTATTCTTGCCATAATGGCTGCTATTATTGCTCCAAATGTTATTAGCCGTATTGGAGACGCTCAAATATCTGCAGCCAAACAAGATATTAGGGGTATAGAGAATGCTTTAAAACTATATCGCTTAGACAATTTTCGATACCCGACAACAGAACAGGGACTACATGCGCTGGTAATAAGACCAACTGACTCTAGTATCAGAAACTGGAAAGGAAGCTATTTAGACAAAATACCCACAGACCCATGGGGTAATGAGTACTTATACTTAAACCCTGGCCTCAATAGGGATATTGATATTTATTCACTTGGAAGAGATGGCCTACCAGGTGGTAATGGCGAGGATGAGGACATTGGTAACTGGGATGCACCTAATTTAAATCAATGAATCTAAGACATAGCCAGAACCATGACTCAGAATCTATTGAGCATGGTTTTACATTAATAGAAGTCCTTGTTGTTGTGGCGCTAATAGGAATAATAAGTTCAGTCATAATTCTATCTATAGACTTGTTACGAAATGATGAAGATTTAAGGCAAGAGTCTCAACGAATTATATCGCTANTAAAAATTGCTCAAGATGAAGCTGTAATTCAAAGCAAAGATTTAGGGATAAATNTAGAGTTACATGGTTATCATTTTGTAGAATATGAACCTTTTTTAAATCAATGGAATAAAATACAAAACGATAATCTTCTTGGTTCTTATCAATTATCTAAAAACTATGAATTTATGCTTTTCATTGAAGGAACAGAGATAAACTTGTCAAATCCAGAGAAAAAANAAGAGAAAAGAGANGNTTTTGATATGTTTACTCCAGCACAAAATGCGCCACATATAATGATTTTATCAAGCGGATACAACTCCCCTTTTGAAATTATTATTTCCAGNTATCCTGAAAATAAAAATTTAAAAATCCAAGGANTACCAAATGGTTCTTTCAAGATTGATGNCGAAGTAATTTAATAAAAATATGAAAAGCAAAATCAAAAAATATAANCCCGAATCTANTAAAGGATTTACATTGATTGAAGTTATGGTTGCACTAGGTGTTACTGTCATTGCTTTNTCAGCAATAATAGCTGTTATCTCTCAGATGATNACTACTTCAACTTTAATGCAGCAAAAAACTTTTGCGAGCTGGATAGCTCANAACTATATAACTGAACTTCGNCTAAAAAATGAATCTCCTAATGTAGGGTCAAAAAAAGGGACAATTTTCTATGCAAATTCGGAATGGTTTTGGGATGCCGCAACGTCAGAAACTGGCATTGAAGGTTTATATCGTGTTGATGTAGAAGTAGGTCTCTTTGAATCAGATAATTCTATTCAAAATGTTAGCGGGTTTATTGGGGCGCCAAAAGCAAGAGGAGTCGCTAATAATACATGGAACATTAATAAAATTCGCTTTCAGGATAATCAATGAAAATATCTGGGTTTACTTTGATTGAACTTTTGGTGTCGATAACAATATTTGCAATATTATCAGCATTCTCATATNCCATTTTAAATCAATCAATAATAAGTTCTTTTATNCTTGATGAAAAAAATGAAAGATTACAAAATATCCAAAGATCAATTAAATTAATTGAACAAGATTTTATACAAATTGCACCAAGGCCGATTAGAAGTGAATTAGGNCAAGGATATAACGGAGCAATTACAACAANCCCAACATCTGGTTTTGCATTAGAATTAACCCGCAGTGGATGGGGAAATCCATTAGGCCTATCTAGAAGTAATTTACAAAGAGTTGCATATCAAATGGAAAATGATAAATTAATTAGAATTCACTGGAANGTCCTTGATAGAACATTANGCAATCAATTTCAAAAAGATATATTAATTGATGAAATTGAATCTATATNATTTACATTTTTNAATGAAAATGGAGAATGGATTCAACANTGGCCNCCTCTNAGTGATGATAAATTCTTATCCATAACAAAAAGACCTCTTGGNATAGCAGTAGTAATAAATTTCATGCAAGAAGGNGAAATTAGAAGNATTTTNGAAGTNTCGCCNTGAANNTCCTNTCNCATNCANCCNATGATAATCGNGGNATNGCNCTAATCTCAGCTTTAATTATAGTNGCNCTNGTTGGNATTACAGCTGGNAATATTGCTTGGAATAATACNCTNGATNTTNGAAGAACNATGACNCATATAAATCANAATCAAGCTATCCAAGTNGCTCTCGGAGCTGAAAGNTGGGTTGCCACTATCTTAAAAAATGATCGTTTATTNTCAGANACAGATCANTTAGATGAAATATGGGCTACTAATATGCCGNNCATACCANTAGAAGGCGGCATGGTTAGTGGTTANATAGAAGATTTACAAGGACGCTTTAATATTAATAATTTAATAACAGAAAATGGNAAAGTTAATCAATCATCGCTNAACCAATTTCAGCGATTACTTTCTNNTCTTGGTATAAATCNAAATATCGCATTGATGACACTTGACTGGTTAGATTACGATCAATATCCAAGTTTTCCAGAAGGCGCTGAAGACAATNTATATATAAATTATAATCCGCCATATCTTAATGGTGGACAAAGAATNATAAGTACNAGTGAATTAAGNGCTCTACATACTATGAATAAAGAGATATTTTATCGATTATCGCCATANATTACTGCATTACCTCGACAAACCGCTATAAACGTNAACACAGCAAATGAAATAATAATGCAATCAATTAGTGAAAATATTACACCTGACGATGCNAAATCTCTTGTTATTGANAGAATGAATGGNGGTTTTAGAGATATTGAANATACNTTCACATCTATAATTCCNTNAGAAAATATANATAATATNTCTCTGTCCAGTAATTATTTTGGTTTAAANCTACAAGTCAGAATTNATAANGTTAANGTTANTTTATACAGNATTTTTGAACGAAAATTGAATGGTGATGTTNNCNCTATNCTACGTACNTTTGGTGCTATTTAGTTATGANTGACTCACTTATTATAAAAATTAATAAAGANATCGATCAANACATTGAATGGATTGCTATAAATTCTTCNACTTTAAATATAGAAGAACAATCNNAAGGNTCAATATCNAANATTCCNCAAGAATATAANAAATNTAAAACTACCATCATAGTACCAGGCACTGACGTTTCCATAACTAGTGTTGATTTACCCATTAAATCAAGAAAAAAGCTCCGAACAGCAATTCCATATGCATTGGAAGATCAATTGGCAAATGATTTAAAATTACTTCACTTTTCCTCTGGGAAACGTCTGAGCAATGGTCATTTACCTATAGCTGTTGTCAACCGTTCATTAATTCAAAATTGGATAGATCAACTCCATAAGAATAAAATTTATCCAATAGCAATGTTTGCAGAAAATCAATGTTTAACAAAAAAAACTGAGACCATTAGCCTATTAATAGAAAATAGTAAAATACATATAAATGATGGTAATTCAATTGAGCTAATATTTGATAATTTAGATCTTGAAATTGCAGTCTCTTCAATCATTAACCACTTAGACAATGAAAATAAAAAAGAGAAATTAAATTATAAAACAGAAAATATTCAAATATTCTCGTCAAAAAAAATGTGTAAACAATATTCTGATTCGATAGCTAATATAAAAAATAAATATAAAAATGTAAATGTAAAAACACTTGATAACCACATTCTCCAGTTTCAAGTAAAAAACTTACTTTCAAGTCCCGGCATCAATCTCTTGCAGGGTAAATTCAAAGTTACGAAAGAATATGGGCATCTATTAAAACTTTGGAAGAATTCAATGCTTCTTTCTGTGTTGCTCGCTATTATTGTAATGATATTTTTTATATTGGAGAATAAACAGCTATCCAATCAAGCAGAGCAACTGAAAACAATATTTCTTAGGGAATATCAAGTCATTGCACCAAATGCAAAAGATATTAAAGATCCACGATCAATAATTAGATCTTTGCAACTAGGAAATTTTTCAAATAAAGAATCTGGAATATTTTTAAATTTGTTAACGAAATTAAGCAGCTCTTTAGAACAAACAAATAATATACAAATTCAAGGGATTTCTTATAGGAACGAAATCTTAGATATTAGACTTTTGACTCCGAATATTATGATGTTAGATGTTGTTATACAAAATATTAATAAATTTGGTGACTATGAAGCATCTATCCAATCAACCGATCAAGTCAATGAAATGGTTAACAGCAGAATACAAATAAAGAGAATAATGTGATGAGAATATGGTTTGATTCCTTAGAAAGCCGTGAAAAAATACTAATTGTATTTGCCAGCATATTAGTGATCATTACGTCAACGTATATGCTAATACTTGCCCCTATGATGAAAGAACGCGATTCATTAAACAAAAGTATAAATGATTGGGAAAGCTCGATTATTGAAATAAGTCATTTGAAACAACTAGATGCTCAATCGCAGTTAACTATAAATAATCAAAATAAACCCGAACAGTCATTAGTTGTCATTGTTGATATATCATTAAGGAAATACAATCTTTATCAATCTCTTCAAAGAAGTTTACCAAATGGAAACGATAATATAAGAGTAGAATTACAGGAAGCTTCATTTAATGATCTAATTTTGTGGATAGAAGAATTAGATTCTATGTATAATTTAAAAGTCATCTCAGCAAATTTTTCGGAATCCTCGAACGAGGAATATGGATTTGTAAATACTAGCTTAACACTAGAGTATTGAAATCTTTTTACAAAAAAATCACTCTTTTTTCACTTATTACATTTATTTGTGGAATTATAATTTTTTTACCTGCCAAAGTATCAAATGATTGGTTTTTGCCAAATAGTATAGAATTTTACGGGACTAAAGGAACGTTATGGCGAGGAAGCGCGCAAGAAGGATTAGTAAGTAAAATATATATAAAAAATATAGAATGGAAATTTCTTTTTTCAAAACTCTTCGAAGGACAGTTTGCTTTAAATACATCATTCTCACTGCTTGAAAGCCCTATCAAAATGAGAATCTCGAAACATTTTAATGGTGATTTTTCAATAAGTAACTCTAAGGCTAATCTACAAAATGGTATTGTTCCGATTTTTTTCCCTGAATTAGGTATCGATGGTGACATTAACATTAATTTATCTAANCTGGTATTTGNTGATGATTTCATAAGCCAGGCAAATGGAACGATTTNANTAAATAATNTCTTAATATTAGGATTATCTTCTATGTCCATTGGTAATTATGTTATTACAATAAATACAAANAATAATGGAATATATGGAGATATCAAAAGTATAGATGGGGAATTAGATGTTGACGCTTCATTGCGNATTNCTCCAGATCGAACATATTACATAATAGGGTTGGTAGCATCTAAAGCTAATACTAATTTATACATAAAAGAAATTCTTAAATTTTTAGGCACTCCCAATNCATTGGGGCAAAGAGAATTTCGTTTNGAAGGNAGTCTATAATCCTATTTAAATTATTTTTATATCTATTTTTGTTAAGTTATTNTTTCAATTGGATGNCTTGNATCAACAATCCATTCGCTCCATGACCCCACATATAGCCTTGGTTCTGGTATGCCGGCAATTAGCGCTGATACNATAAGATGACAAGCAGTGACCCCTGATCCACACATAACGCCATACGTATTATTTNATATANCTAAATTATCCCAAATTTTTCTTATTTCTTTAATTGACTTCCATGTACCGTCTTTATTAANAAACTTATTGAATGGTAGATTCACCGAGCTGGGTATATGTCCAGCCTTATCATCAATTGGTTCGTTTATACCTAAGAACCTATCATTATCCCTTGCGTCAAAAAGTANNAAAGATTCACTAATTAAATTTNTTTCAATATCTTTTGTTTTTAAAANACCTAAATTATTNTTTNTATATCTAAAAACACCCCTCCTGACGCNAATCTTTTCATTGGTAACATTATGTTCATTTTCTATCCATTTGTTAAAACCACCATTTAAAATTGCCACCTTATTATGACCTAACCAACGAAACATCCACCACAATCTAGATGCTATGCTCCCATTTGATTGGTCATATATAATTACTTGNGAATCATTTGAAATACCCCAACCTTCAATNCTATCTATTAATGCATTTATTTTTGGCAAAGGATGTCTTCCTGTTTTACTGGTAACATTTGAAGATAAATCATNATCAAGATGAGCATATACAGCTTTNGGAAGATGATTGAGTTGATATTGTTTATANCCGAATGTTGTATCCGATAACAAAAATCGAGTATCAATAATCNTAAAATTAGGATTTTTTAANTTTTTAAAAAGTTCATCAATGTCTATTAACAAATCAAAATCTTTCATAATTNAANCCTATGATGACATTTTNNAAAATCAATACTTGTACTAATATCTTGAGTCGTGGACAATATCCTACTCTCAAGATAGATCATACAAGATCTTCAAAAAAATATGAGTTATAAANTTTTGATGGAGTAATTCATGAAGAATGTTCTAGTCGGTTTAAAACGAGTCGTTGATTATAATGTCAGAGTNCGTGTAAAAAACGACGGTTCAGGCGTTGAAACTGAAGGTGTCAAAATGAGCATCAATCCATTTGATGAGATTGCNCTNGAAGAAGCCTTAAGAATTAAAGAAAAAGGTTTAATCAATGAAATAATCGTAATATCTATTGGTCCATCAGAATCACAACAACAATTACGAACTGGATTAGCAATGGGCGCTGACAAAGCTATTCTTATCGAAACATCTGTAGATTTAGACCCACTTACAATAAGCAAAATTTTTTATAATATTGTTGAACGCGAAAATCCTCTATTAGTATTATTAGGTAAGCAAGGAATTGATAATGATAACAATCAAACGGGTCAAATGCTTGCCACCTTATGGAACAGACCTCAAGCAACCTTTGCTTCAAAAATTGAATTGAATGAAAAAAAAGCTACGGTAGTTCGAGAAGTTGATCTTGGACTCGAAACAATCGAAATAGATCTTCCAGCTGTTATTACCACTGATCTTCGATTGAATGAGCCTAGATATGTAAAACTACCAGATATTATGAAAGCCAAAAATAAGTCATTAGAAATAATTCCTTTTACTGACTTTAAAATTGAAGTAAAAAATACTCTGAAAACCATTAATATTGAACCGCCAGAAAAAAGGCAAAAAGGAATTATGGTAAATGATTCACAAGAACTTATTAATGCCCTAAAAGAAAAAGGTTTACTCTAATGTCGAAAGTTCTAATAATTGCAGAACATGATGGTTCATCACTAAATCCTAGTACTCAAAAATGCGTTTCATGTGCATCTGAAATATCTAATTCAGAGATACATCTAATAATTTTAGCTAGTGATATCTCAAGTCTATCTAAGCAAGCTGCTAGCATTGATGCTGTTACGAAAGTTATAGCAATCGAACATGAGATATATAACAAACCATTAACTGTGAATATCGCACCTCAGGTTTTTAAACTTGCAAATGAATACACTCATATTTTAGGTCCATCTACAACTTTTGGTAAAGATTTAATGCCTCATATTGCGGCCTTACTTGGAGTTAACCAAATCAGTGATATCATGAAAGTACTAAATTCTCATCAGTTTCAAAGACCAATATACGCTGGAAACGCAATATTAACGGTAGAAGCATCAAAAGATCATGTTGTTGTTGCAACTGTTAGAACAGCATCATATAAAGCTGCAAAAGAAAATAATCAGGCTACCATCGAAGTCTTTACTTCTAATATTCAACCGCCAAATCATACTCGTTTCATAAAACATTCATCGGGATCATCTGATAGACCTGACTTACAAACAGCTAATATAGTAGTTTCTGGAGGAAGAGCAGTTGGTAGTTCAGAAAATTTTGAAATGATATATAAATTAGCTGATGTCATATCTGCAGCTACTGGCGCTTCAAGAGCGGCTGTTGATGCAGGATACGTACCGAATGAAATGCAAGTCGGTCAAACTGGAAAAATTATTGCGCCTGATTTATATATCGCCATTGGAATTTCAGGTGCGATTCAGCATATAACTGGGATTAAAGATGCTGGAACAATTGTTGCGATTAACAAAGATCAAGATGCACCGATATTTGAAGTTGCTGATATAGGTCTTGTAGGAGATCTTTTTAAAATAGTACCTGAGTTACACGAACTACTTAATTCTTAATTTCTAAATTGATTTAAATTGACTCTAGAATACTTGTTGCTTTTGTGACATTAAATTCTCCTGGTTCTTCAACAGCGATATGTTTAACAATTCCGTTTTTAATGACGATTGCAAATCGTTGTCCGCGAGTACCCATTCCAAAATTACGCGCATCCATTTCTAATCCTAACTTCTCTACATATTCTCCATTTCCATCAGCAAGCATCATTACTTTATCTCCAGCACCTTGGTCATTACCCCAAGCATTCATTACAAAAATATCATTAACTGCCATGAAAGCTATAGTATTTACCCCTTTGGAAAAGAATTGTTCAGTACTCTCTATGTATCCAGGAAGATGGTGCACTGAACAAGTAGGTGTATAAGCTCCCGGAACGCAAACAAGAACAACGGTCTTGTTTTTAAATAATTCATCAGTAGAAATTTGGTCGGGACCAGATTCAGTCATAATAGTAAACGTTCCTTCTGGCATTGTTTTTTCGCATTCAATTTTCATAATAAACTCGGTTAGTTTTTAAATTTTAACTGGCATAAAGAAATGAATAATTAGTACTCATTCTTACCAACATAAACAATCAATCCATCAAGACTTTCATTCATCTCAATTTGACATGTTAGTCTACTATTGTCTTTTCTTTCAAAAGCAGCATCTAGCATACTATCCTCCATATCATCCATTTCAGGTAGTTTTTCTTTGTATGAATCATCAATATAAGAGTGACATGTGGCGCAAGCGCACGCGCCGCCACATTCTGCAACGATGCCATTTATATCGTTGTTGATGGCGCCTTCCATGACTGTATAACCATTCTCAACATCTACCTCATGCTTGTTTCCATTATTAGTAATATAGGTAACTTTTGGCATCAGCTATAATTCCTTTTTAAAATAATTTTGTTATATAAATTTAAAAAAACATTAACAATGTAATTAGTTCTTATGTTTATGTAGAAATTGAAGAAGTGGATATTTTGCTTTAAAAAAGTTTATATTCTTCCTGTTTGACGTCGACGCTTTTCAAGATCTTTTAACTGCTTTTGAGCTGCTGCTTCAGCTAACTTAATTTGCCTCTCTCTTTCAATATCACTTTCTATTACTCTGATCCATTGATTCGATATTCGTCTTGATCGGCTTGTTTTTGAAGCCTTGTTAAACGCAGAAATTGCTTTTTTGTATTCTTTTAAGTTATATAGACACATTCCCAATGATATTTGTGCGTTATCTGGACTTTTGATTCCTCCTTTTTTAATTCCATTGTTAATAGCTTTAGCACATTCATCGTGATTGCCTATATTCAAATAAGCATTGCCTAATCGTAAATCTAGTTCGCCCTCTTCGGATAATCGTGCAGCTTGCTGAAGCGCAGGGATTGCTTCTTCATCTTCTGCTGCTAATGTCCAAGCTTGTGACATCAAGCGATAATTTTTTTCATTTTTTTCTA
>PBBK01000021.1 GCA_002717685.1 Gammaproteobacteria bacterium
CTCCAGTATGAGTGCCTGAAAAGACTGCAAAGAATGATACATGGCCGCTTTCTTCCTCAACCGTTAAAGACTTAATCTCATAGTTCGAATCAGGTAACATTAAACAAACCCCAGTCATCCAATCTGAATATCCTTCTATAGTCTTAACGTCCAAAAGCGGTTCGGCATGAGAAGAAAAACTTGCATCTTCTATGCAATAATCTTTACAAGCCTGCCATCCCTTTCCTGTTTCGCAGGCTTCAAAGAAACTATTAGCTATATTTTTTATATCTGACATACCAACTCCTATCTAAGTTTATTTAAAATTTCGTCTATCTATTATTTATAAGGTATTCAAGGTGGTGGAGGCGGCGGGAATCGAACCCGCGTCCGCAAGCCCTACACAATGGGGTCTACATGCTTATTCCGTCTTTAATCTCGTATAACGCTACCCGACGGGCAGGGAAAACGTAATACCAGTTCAGAAAATGTTTAATAGGTCAAACTCTGAACAAGTCATCACTACGGTCCTGTATGAATGACTCCTGTGATCCGAATGTACAGGCACAACTCGGGCAGAAGGCGCTAAGCTGGAGTTTAAGCAGCTAGTGCGTAGTTGTCGTTATTGGCAACTATAAGTTTTACAGCTGGATTTACGAGGTTATCTGTTCCTCGGCATGCACTCAGAGTTTCGTGACCCACGTCGAAGCCATGTCGCCCCCTGATTTTTTTATCAGTTAGATCAAAAATACACCTTTCTTTGTCAGTTTAGAGGTGATGATGTCAAAAACAAACAGCAACATTCATTATTGATTTTATTTCATGTCAGATTATCCATGAAATTTAAAAGAAGTAAATAGTAAAAAAGTAAAGTATTACATTATAATAATAATATAAATCATTGATAAGTATTAATTAAGGTTTTTGATTATTCTAGATTTTTGACGTGACCAGTCTCTTTCTTTTATGGTTTGACGTTTGTCGTGCTGTTTTTTACCTTTTCCGAGACCAATCTCAAGTTTAATTTTTCCGCGCTTCCAATGAAAGTTCAAAGGGATAAGCGTGAAACCCTTTCTTTCAACGGCTCCCACAAGATGATCTAATTCAGAACGATTAAGGAGAAGTTTTCTTGATCGGGTAGGATCAGCTTTTATGTGTGTTGAAGTTGTTTTTAACGGCGAGATATGAACGCCTATTAACCATGCTTCTCCGTTTTTTAGATTTACATAACCTTCTCTTAGCTGTGTTTGACCTGTCCGTAGACTTTTGACTTCCCATCCTTCAAGCTGAAGACCCGCTTCAATTGTTTTCTCAATAAAATAATCGTGTCTTGCTTTTTTATTATCGGCGATACGGGATTTTGTTGATTTTGATTTTTTTTTCATTACAGTGCTATTATCTTTTCCATTTACTTTGTTATTCTGCATTATAGGATACTGAAAACATGGCTACTTTGTAATCATCCCATGTTAAGTAAAATTGTTCACATGAATAACATTTAAGAATACTCTCAAGTACAAGGAAATAAAATGCTTAATAATGACGTTATGGAAAATGAAACTCGCCAGTCTCTGCATGGCAGTTGGTCGTCACGACTTACCTTTGTTCTGGCAGTTACCGGATCCGCTGTAGGCCTGGGTAATATATGGAAGTTTCCATACATGGCAGGCCTTAATGGCGGAGGCGCTTTTGTTCTTGTTTATTTGTTTTGTGTATTCATGATAGGAATGCCGGTCATGATGTCGGAAATCATGATAGGTCGACGTGGAAGAAGAAATCCGGTATCCACTATGTCTTTGTTAGGAGAAGAGGAAGGAAGCTCTACGCGATGGAAATGGGTTGGAGCCTTAGGCGTGGCAGCCGGAATTCTTATTTTGTCTTACTACAGTGTTGTAGCTGGATGGACGCTAGCATATGTCCCGAAAAGTATTTCTGGCCAATTCGTAGGAGGCAGCGCAGCAACAATTTCAGGATTGTTTGATAATTTTGTTGGCGATTGGCGCTCCGTTATTCTTGCTCATACCATTTTTATGGGTGTTACCATATTTATTGTTGCCTTAGGTGTTGAAAAAGGCCTTGAACGGGCAGTCCGCTTTATGGTGCCGGCGTTATTATTCCTGCTTCTCATTTTACTATTTTACTCGATAACATCAGGATCTTTCAGGGAAGGGTTGATATTCATGTTTACTCCAGATTTTTCTGTTCTTAGCTGGGATACTGTTTTGACGGCAATGGGTTTAGCCTTCTTTACATTGAGTATCGGCATGGGGGCAATTATGGCTTATGGCGCTTATTTACCTGATGATGTATCCATTACGAATGCCACAGTTTCGGTTGTTATTGCTGATACAGCTATTGCCATTTTAGCAGGACTGGTCATATTTCCACTTGTTTTTGCGAATGGTTTAAGCCCTCAGGAGGGTCCTGATCTCGTTTTCAAAACCCTTCCATTAGCTTTTGGGCAAATGAACGGCGGAGTTTTTCTAGCAACTATTTTCTTTGTATTGCTATCATTTGCGGCATGGACATCCGCGCTAGGTCTCATGGAGCCGGCTGTTGCCTGGATTGTTGAAAAAACTCATCATAGCCGAGCTAAAGCAACTTTTCTTGTTGGTTGTTTAATTTGGTTTATTGGCTTGGGTAATGCGTTATCTTTTAATGAATTAGAAGGATTTAGGTTTTTGCAGGGAACGATCTATGACAATATAGATTATTTAACAAGTAACATGATGCTTCCTTTAGGCGGTGTGTTTATTACTGTTTTCGCTGCATGGGTCATGAGTCAGAATTCAACATCAGACGAACTAGGCAGTACAGGAGCTATTTTTAAATCCTGGCTTTTTTTGGCAAGATATATCGCTCCGGTGGCAATTCTTTTTGTTTTCCTTCAGGTCATCGGATTATTATAAAATGATGTATTAAAATATACCTGATCATGTGATAGAGGGTATTGGTAGGGAAATTGGTTAAGATAGCTCGATCAGCTTATATTCACTATTCAGCAAAACAAATGTTTGATTTGGTGGATGATATTGAAGCATATCCCGAATTTCTACCTTGGTGCCAAAATACTGCTGTACTTGAGAGGACAGAGTCTTCCGTAACAGCGTCCATTTGCATACAAAAAAGCCAATTTAATAAATCTTTTGTTACAACAAATACTATTAAGAGATATGAAAATATTACTATGACACTTGTTGAGGGTCCATTTAAGAAGCTTGATGGCAATTGGTATTTTAAAGATCTTGACGATGAAGGGAGTAAGATCACTCTTAATATTGAATTTGAATTTAAAAATAGGATTTTAGGTATGACCTTAGGCAGTTTTTTTGAAAAATCATGCAACACCTTGATGGATGCATTTATTCAACGGGCCGCGCAAGTTTATGAATAAATCAGTTTTGATTTCAGTTGAAGTTGCTTTTGCAACAGAGATAAAAGAGGATTTAATTTTATTAAAAATTCAAGCAGGATCAAAAGTACAGGATGCAATTACTTTGTCTGGTTTTTTTGAAAAATTCCCAGAAGAACCTCTCGGTGAGTGCCAAGTTGGGATATGGGGAAAAAAAGTAAATCGGTCGCAAGAGTTAAAAGATGGTGATCGCGTGGAGTTATATAGAGAATTATTATTGGACCCTAAGGAAGCAAGGAGGAGTCTTGCCTTAAAAGGTAAGGCAATGGGTAATTTTAAGCGGCATAATGAAGTTTAGAGATTACTTTTTAATTGTTTGTCTTTCGTAATAGTAGCCACTTTGTCATCATCAAAAAATATAGAAATCCATCGCTTGAATGATGCGTTATTGCGACCGATTTTAACAAAATAAACATAATCCCATCGATTTGCATGAAAGGGGTCATTAATCATCGGGGTCCCCAGAAGAAAAAGTACTTGGTTTTTTGTCATATTGACTTCAATTTGATCAATATTATCTTCGTCTAAAAGATTCCCTTGAACCAGGTTAGGCTGATAAGCGCATCCTGAGGAATTAAGAATTGTTATCAAAAGAAATAATCGGAACATTTTTTTCATATAAGGGCCTAATCCGAGCAGTTTATGATTCAGCAATATTATATTGTTTATAGTAGAATGTTTAAACCACCAGTTTCTGATTTCTATGCAAGTGAGATATAAAATATCAGAGGGAAAAGATGGAAAAACGATCGTCTCTAAAACAAAGTGGACTGAAAGTCACTTTGCCACGGCTAAAGATACTTGAAATATTCGAGCAAAATTCTGAGAAACATCTAAGCGCTGAAGATATCTATAAAGAATCTCTTAGAGTCGGAGAAGACATAGGATTAGCAACAATCTATAGGGTTTTAACACAATTTGAATCATCGGGTTTAGTTAAAAGACACCATTTTGAGGGAGGTCACTCATTATTTGAGCTTGATGATGGAGGTCATCACGATCATATGGTCTGCGTTGAGACAGGCAAAGTTATAGAATTTTATAATGATGAAATAGAGCTATTACAGGAGAAGGTGGCTAAAGAATTTAATTATGAAATCATCGATCATAATCTCACCTTATATGTAAAACCAATTAAATGATAATCAATTAATTGCTTTCTTAGGTATCTTTTTTACGTCTTTATTAGCCAGCATTTCCGCTGCATGATCCATCGTTTTCTTAGTAATTTCTACACCACCTAACATTCGCGCCAATTCTTCAATACGTTTGTTTTGATCAAGTTTAGCGACTCTTATATGTGTAGATTTACCATCAGTGATTTTATTAATACGAAAATGATTATTTGCTTGACTAGCAACCTGTGGTAAATGCGTTACACATAATACTTGTCGTTGAAGCCCTAGTTCATACAACCTTCTTCCTACCATTTCAGCGATACTTCCTCCCACTCCGCTGTCAACTTCATCAAAAATCATTGTTGGTATAAGACTTCCATTGCTCGCAATGACCTGTATAGCAAGACTCATTCTTGATAATTCTCCACCCGATGCTATTTTTGCTAAGGGCATTGGTTGTTGGCCAGGATTAGCGCTAATAAGATATTCAATGTTATCTATACCATAAGAACGAGCATCTTCATCATCTCTTTTATTAATATTTATCCGAAATTTTCCTTCTGGCATCCCAAGATTTTGCATAACTTCAGTTACGGAATCAGAAAACTTTTTAGCCTCTGTATTACGATTTTTAGATAATTTTCCTGCCAGAACAAAATATTTATCCCTTGCAGTGTCAGATTCTTTTATAAGTTGTTCTCTCTTTTCTTCGGTGCTTTTGAGATCTTCAAGTTTTTTTTCAATTTGAGATTTTAAGCCAAACAATTGATCGGCTTCGGTTTTATGTTTTCTTGCTATATCTTTAATGGCATTAAGTCTGTCTTCAACCATTTTTTGGCGGTCTGGTTCATTTTCTAACGAATGTTCATATCGTCTAAGTAGTTGAACTGCCTCTGATATTTCGATGATTGATTCTTCAAGTAATTGTTTTGCCGGAATCAATGTTTTATCGTACGAAGAAAGTGATTCTAGGATCTTGCAGCAGTTTATGATTATATTTTGAGCATTATCCGACTCTCTGTCTTGAATATCTTGAATAACCTGGTTGATTCCCTCAAACAGTTTTCCACTGTTTTTAAGTTTTTCATTCTCAGCTTCTAGTAATGAAAGTTCACCCGGTTGAATATTTAATGATTCTAACTCATTTATTTGGAATGTAAGTAAATCTATATGTGTTTCACGATCTGTATCAGATCCCGAGAGTTTCTCTATTTCCCTTTCTATGTTTTTCCAAGCTTCAAATGCATTGTGAGTTAGCGATTGTAATTCTAATAAATTGCCAAAATAGTCAAGAAGTTCACGTTGTGTCTTTTTTTTTCCAAGCGATTGGTGAAAATGTTGACCATGAATGTCTATAAGTATTTCTCCCAAAGATTTAAGTGTTTGTAATGTTACGGTATTTCCATTGATGAATGCTCTAGATCTTCCATCTGATGATATTACTCGTCTTAAAACACAATCATCACCATCATCAAGTGTTTTTTCCATCAGCCAATTTCGAGCTATTTGATGCCGGGATAAATTAAATTCTGCCGTAAAGTGCGCTCGATCACAGCCTTGCCTAACTAGACCATTGCCACCGCGTTCTCCCAATACTAAACTAAGTGCATCTACTAAAATTGATTTACCCGCTCCTGTTTCACCTGTTAGAGCTGTCATAGCTTCATCAAAATTAATATCCACTTCATCAATAATTGCAAAATTTTTTACTTGAAGGCTTTGTAACACTACTGTTTTCCTTCTTTATTTTGTGATCGATTATCACGGCCCCAATGAAGCTTGGAATGAAGAATTTCATAGAAATCATAGGTCGGAGGGTGAATTAAAGTGATAGTTTTCTTAGATTTTTCTATCGAAAGAGTATCTTTCATATTGAGATCAGTAATTCTATGGCCATCAACAATTACCTCTGCATTACAGTCTGCTCTTTCAAGTAATTTGATTTCAATTTTTTGATCAGCTGGTATCACGATAGGACGATTATTTAGAGTGTGAGGGCAAATTGGTACAATCGCAATTGCATCATGCATGGGATCAATAATGGGGCCACCGCAGCTTAAGGAATATGCTGTTGATCCTGTGGGAGTAGTCACTATTAGACCGTCACCCGAATGTGTGTTTACATATCGTCCAGAAATATAGGTCTTAAAATCCAGCATTCGTCCCGTATCACGCCTTTGAATAACTACATCATTAAGTGCTAGCGCATTTTGCGATGAATCGTTAGCTTTAATAATTTTTGCATTTAGTAGCAATCTTTTTTCGCTGGCATAATCACCTTTTAGAACTTTATCCAAACTTTCTAACATATCATTTGGTGTAATATCAGCAAGAAAACCAAGTCTTCCACGATTTATGCCTAGTAGAGGCGTATGATTGTATTGAGCAAGATGCGCTGCATATAGCATGGTCCCATCACCTCCAATAGCGATAATTAAATCTGCCTCTACAGAAATATTTTTCTCTTTTACTTTTCGGGCTTTTAGTTGCGAAGATATTCCTGAAGTAACAATAACCTCAATATTTTTATTTTTTAAATAATCATTAAGAGCTACCATTAAGCTACTGACATGAGGATCTTCACTGCGCCCTAAAAGAGCTATTATTTTAAATTCGTTAGTCATAACTAATTGGGATACTATATAAAGACATACTATTACTTTTTATATGATTTTTATAATTAAAATGAAAATTGTACAATTACTTGACTCGTTGATTTGCCATTGATAGTTTTTATTTTACTTGTTTTTTAATGCGCGTACATTTAGATTTTTTTACTAATGACTTCTAGTATCCAACATACTCAACCTAATAATAGAGCTCAGTATCTATTAAAACTTCTAATTCAGAAGTATATAAGCGAAGGTATGCCAATAGGATCAAGGACATTATCCAAAGATTCTAATCTTGATTTAAGCCCAGCGACCATTCGCCATGTAATGTCAGATCTTGAAACTATGGGGTTGATATCATCTCCTCATACTTCAGCAGGCAGAATACCTACATCATTGGGATATAGAATGTTCGTCGATTCTCTTGTTCGTTATAAAGAGCCAGAAGAGTTTGATATTGAAGGTATTCAGTCTGAGCTGATTAAAAAATCTGATAATACAAATCAACTAGTAAGCAAAGTGTCCGGAATATTATCACGAATAACTAGCCTTGCCGGTGTTGTTTCTGTTCCAAAAAAACGACAGGTTACGCTAAGACAGATAGAGTTCTTACCATTATCTGATAATAGAATATTGGCGATTTTAATTTTGAATAATAGTGAGGTGCAGAATCGTATTATTAATACAAAAGATTCCTATTCAGTTGAGGATCTCCAGCGCGCAGCAAATTACATTAACGACAATTATGCTAGCACTGAACTAAATAAGATAAGAGAATTTTTAATTCATGACCTTGAGAAAACACGAGAAACAATGAATCGCGCAATGATTGATATTATTTCAGTAGCGCAATCTGCTATGCAAGGCACGAATGAACAAAAAGATTTTGTTTTGGCTGGCGAGCATAATTTAATGGATTTTGCTGAACTATCAGATGTTGAAACTTTAAAGCAATTATTTGATGCTTTTTCGAAGAAGCAAATGATGATTGATTTGCTTGATAGAAGTATTAATGCAAGTGGAGTTCAAATATTTATAGGTTCTGAGTCAGGTTATGAAATTTTTGATGATTGCAGCATTGTAACATCTCCTTATAAAGTCGATCATCATCAAATTGGCGTTTTAGGTGTTATCGGGCCTACGAGAATGGAATATGACAGAGTTGTCCCAATTGTTGATCTCACTGCAAAACTTCTTAGTTCTGCTTTAAATCATNNTAGTTAGTTTTTATATTATGAATTGAATTCATGGGACTTGAATTTTCTCTANAAACCCCAAGACTAATCAAAATCTTAAATTAATATATTGTGTTTGTAACAAGGACNTCACTTTATTAACGAAAAAAATTTATTTTTTAATAGCGAGCGTAATGATTTATGAAAAAAAAATCTCGATCTAATGCTACTTCTGGAAAGAAGAAAAAAGATACGGTTTCCAGCGATAATAATCTGGATACGGATAAAAATAACGTAGATAAAAAAATAGAGGATACAGAAGAAGATAGCTTTGAAACCTTAAAAGCACGAGTGGATGAAAATTGGGATAAGTATCTTCGCGTAGTTGCAGAAACGGATAACATCCGGAAACGCGCAACACGTGATGTAGAAAATGCTCACAAATATGCTCTAGAAAATTTTTCTAGAGAATTGTTAGCCGTGGTTGATAGNCTTGAGATGGGATTAGTTTCTGGNAAAGAAGCTGGNACGAAATCACTTATTGAAGGAAATCAGGCAACTTTAAAGTTAATGTTATCAATTATGCAGCANTTCGATATTGATGAAATAGATCCGCATGGAGANCCTTTTGACTCCGAAATTCATGAAGCAATGACAACACAGCCTTCATCTGATGTGGAGCNAGGATCCGTGTTGACTGTATTTCAGAAAGGNTACACTCTTAATGGCAGGTTACTTAGGCCAGCTCGTGTTGTCGTAGCCTCTGAAATGACAGAGGATGAAAGTTAAAAAAAACCTCAATATCTTTTTTTAGTCTTGAAAGCTGATACAAAGACCCCANTTTAATGAATGCATTTTAGAAAATAATTTTAAGAACACTTGGAGAATAAATATTATGGGTAGAATTATTGGCATCGATCTGGGAACGACAAACTCATGCGTTGCTGTTATGGAAGGTGATTCACCAAAGATTATAGAGAACAGCGAGGGCGATCGAACTACNCCTTCTATTGTTGCTTTTGTAAAAGATGGTGAAATTGTAGTTGGCCAATCCGCAAAGCGTCAATCAGTCACTAATCCAAAAAATACTTTGTTTGCAGTAAAACGTCTTATTGGTCGTCGATTTGATGATGATGTTGTACAACGCGACATAAAAATGGTGCCGTATAAAATTCTCAAAGCTGANAATGGNGATGCTTGGGTTGAAGCTAATGANAAAGCTATGGCGCCTCCAGAAATTTCAGCTCGGGTTCTTATGAAAATGAAGAAAACTGCAGAAGATTATCTTGGTGAAGAAGTCACAGAAGCNGTAGTAACTGTACCGGCTTATTTTAATGATTCTCAACGGCAGGCAACCAAGGACGCAGGTAAAATTGCCGGTCTTGATGTTAAACGAATAATTAATGAACCTACTGCCGCTGCACTTGCATATGGAATGGATAAAAAGCGTGGAGATAAAAAAATTGTTGTTTATGATCTTGGGGGAGGAACATTTGATATTTCTGTTATAGAGATAGCAGAGGTTGACGGCGAACACCAATTTGAAGTTTTAGCGACTAATGGAGATACATTTCTTGGNGGAGAAGACTTTGATCTAAGAATTATTGAATATTTAGCTAAAGAATTTGAGAGGGAAAGCGGCGTAGATATAACAAAAGATCCATTAGCGATGCAAAGACTTAAAGAAGCTGGTGAAAAAGCTAAAATTGAGTTATCCACAATGCANCAGACTGAAATTAACCTTCCGTATATTACTGCTGACGCGAGTGGNCCTAAACATTTNAATATTAAATTAACGCGTGCAAAACTTGAATCGCTCGTAGAAGAACTAATCACGAAAACCATTACTCCTTGTAAAGTGGCGCTCAAAGATGCCTCCCTAAAGGTCAACGAAATTAATGATGTTATCTTGGTTGGAGGTCAAACTCGTATGCCAAAGGTTCAAGAGGAGGTACAGAATTTCTTTGGAAAAGAACCGCGTCGTGATGTTAATCCTGATGAAGCTGTTGCATTAGGAGCGGCAATACAAGGNGGTGTTTTATCTGGCGATGTAACGGACGTATTACTTCTTGATGTTACNCCATTATCTCTCGGCATAGAGACACTTGGTGGAGTTATGACAAAGTTGATTGAGAAAAATACAACAATCCCTGGCAATGCCGATCAAACTTTTTCAACCGCAGATGATAATCAAACTGCTGTTACAATTCATGTTCTTCAGGGGGAAAGAGAACGTTCACAAGATAATAAATCGTTGGGACGTTTTGATCTAACTGATATACCACCAGCCCCAAGAGGAATGCCTCAAATTGAGGTAACGTTTGATATCGATGCAAATGGTATTCTTAATGTTTCAGCAAAGGATAAGGCTACCGGAAAAAGNCAGAACATTGTAATTAAAGCGTCTAGTGGATTAGATGAAAAAGAAATTGAAAGGATGGTATCAGACGCTGAAAGCCATGCAGAGGAAGATAAAAAATTTAGAGAGCTTGTCGATACTAGAAATCAAGCAGAAGCTCTAATTCATGCCTCTGAAAAATCACTCAGCGAACTCGGTGAAAAAGCATCTGGAGAAGAAAGGCACAAAATTGAATCTGCAATCTCAGATTTAAAAACTGTTCTAGACAGTGGAGATAAGGAATCTATTGAAGCGAAAACAAAAGTTTTAGCTGAAGCTTCTGCAGAGATAGCGCAAAAACTATATTCAGAAGAAACTAAGGATGCTAGTCAAGACTCACAAAATGAAAGTTCCCCAAACAAGAATGAGGACATTGTGGATGCTGAGTTTGAAGAAGTAGATGAAAAGAAAAAACAATCAGATAATAAAAAGAAAAAATCAGGTAGCAAAAAGAAAACATCAGATTAGATTTTAGATGTTATTGTTTGAGTAATAAGGGCAACCCTTAGAGGTTGTCTATTTTTAATGGCAACAGACTATGGCTAAAAGAGATTANTATGATGTNNTAGGAGTTTCAAAAACTTCAACGANCGCTGAAATAAAAAAATCTTACCGNCGTCTCGCCATGAAATATCATCCAGATCGTAATACAAATGATAAAGATGCAGAAAAGAAGTTTAAAGAGACTAGAGAGGCGTATGGGGTTTTAAGTGATACTGAAAAACGCTCTGCATACGATAAGTTTGGACACGAAGGATTAAAAGCTTCNGGTGCAGGTTTTTCTGGGTCAGATGGATTTGGCGATATTTTTGGAGATGTTTTNGGCGATATTTTTGGTGGCAGTGGCAGTAGGAGAAATAATATATACAAGGGTGCCGACCTAAGGTACGAATTAAAAATAGATTTNGAATTAGCAATTAATGGNGGCACTGTAACTATTGAATACAGCAAACAAATTGGCTGTGATNCTTGTGATGGAAGTGGAGCCGCAAAAGGATCAGGTCCTGTTAAATGTAATACATGCAATGGTATCGGCCAAGTTCGCATGCAGCAGGGTTTTTTCTCAATACAGCANACATGTTCAGCTTGCCAGGGTTCAGGGAAAATTATTATTGATCCCTGTATGAAATGTCATGGAAACGGTCTTTTGAGACGACCAAAAAAACTCGAAGTCAAGGTACCCGCAGGTGTTGATAATGGTGACAGAATGAGATTATCAGGTGAAGGTGATGTCGGAAGAAATAGCGGTCCATCTGGAGATTTATATGTTGAAATTATTGTAAATGACCATAATATCTTCGAAAGAAATGGCTGCGATCTTTCNTGNCAAGTCCCAATTTCTATGTATACAGCAACTTTAGGAGGTGAGGTTGATTTACCTACTTTAAATGGGACGGTGTCTTTAAAGGTTCCNGCAGGAACTCAATCAGGAAAGTTATTTCGCCTACGTGGAAAAGGTGTGACAACCGTTAGAGATCAACGAATTGGGGATCTTTTCGCAAAAGTATTGGTGGAAACTCCGGTTAATTTAACTTCGGANCAAAAGAATCTTTTAAAAGAATTTTANNCCCTTATTGATCAAGGAAGAGAGCAACATAGTCCACGTAAAGATAGCTGGACGGAAACAGTGAAAAGATTTTTTGAAAGAATAGGCGTATAAAATTTTTAATTAATTATAGCGATCAAGAACTAGCTTGAGTAGAATAGCCTTGGTCGAATGCTGACAAATATATTGAGCGGAAGGCTATCCTTCCGCTTTTGTGTATCGAGGTGTTATATTTTAATACGCATAAGAGGGTAGCTGTTGAGTACACCGGCAATATTGGCATTAAAAGACGGAACAATTTTCCAGGGAATATCTATTGGAAGTAATGGTCAAACTGTTGGAGAAGTAGTATTTAATACAGCAATGACTGGCTACCAAGAGATCCTAACTGATCCTTCTTACGCGCAACAAATCATCATGTTAACTTATCCCCATATTGGAAATACAGGCACCAACAGAGAGGATATGGAGTCTGAAAAAATCTTTGCATCAGGTTTAATTATACGAGATCCATCAATGANAACNAGCAGTTGGAGNTCAGACTGCACCTTAAGTGAATTTTTAAAAAATTCTAACACTGTNGCCATTGGNGGNATAGATACAAGAAAACTGACTAGAAAACTTCGAGAAGAAGGNGCTCANTCAGGTTGTATAGTTGCTAAGAAAAATATATCAAGTTCTAAAGAAGCCATAAAATGTGCAAGTGATTTTTCAGGGATATCTGGCATGGATCTTGCCCAAGTTGTTACAACTAGTGAAATATACGAATGGACAGAAGGATCNATCTTTGACCCTAAATTACCTAAAAAGAATTCCCAAAAAAAATTACACGTGGTTGCTTATGATTTCGGTATTAAAAGAAATATACTTAGACTGTTAGTAGATCACGGNTGNCACGTAACAGTAGTGCCGGCAAAAACGAGTTCATCAGATGTTATAAATTTAATGCCTGATGGAGTATTTCTTTCTAATGGGCCTGGCGATCCTGAGCCATGTGATTATGCGATTTCATCGATAAAAGAATTTCTTAATGTATCAATACCCATTTTTGGAATTTGCCTTGGCTATCAATTATTGGCACTGGCAGCTGGAGCAGAGACTGTAAAAATGAAATTTGGCCACCATGGNGCAAACCATCCGGTTCAAAATACACAAACTAAAAGAGTAACAATTACGAGTCAAAATCATGGTTTTGCAGTTGATGAAAAGNCCCTGTCAAAAGAAATAGTTATAACGCATCGATCGCTTTTTGATGCAACATTGCAAGGTATTAAAATCAAAGATCGACCAGCCTATGGNTTCCAAGGGCACCCCGAAGCCAGTCCAGGCCCCCACGATCTTTTACCAATCTTTGAGCCATTTATTTCATACATGAAAAATAAGAATAATAAATAACCCACTTTTATATGCCAAAACGTAACGATATTGAAACCATTCTAATAATAGGCGCTGGCCCTATAATTATCGGGCAGGCATGTGAGTTTGACTATTCTGGCACCCAAGCTTGTAAAGCNTTAAAGGAGGAGGGATATAGAATAGTTTTAGTTAATTCAAATCCTGCAACTATTATGACTGATCCAGAAATAGCAGATGCAGTTTATATTGAGCCTGTTCATTGGAAAGTAATTGAGAGAATTATTAAGAAGGAGCGTCCGGATGTTTTATTACCCACTATGGGAGGTCAAACTGGTTTAAATTGCGCTCTTGATCTGGTACGCAAAGGAATCCTTAAGAAATATAATGTCGAATTAATTGCTGCCTCAAAAAATGCAATAGATATGGCAGAAGATCGTGAATTATTTCGAAAAGCAATGNNAGAAATCAATCTTGAAGTTCCGCATGCGAAGATTGCNCATTCATTTAACGAAGCACAACAAATACAACTCGAGATAGGTTTTCCGATAATAGTNCGTCCGTCATTTACATTGGGCGGAACCGGAGGAGGTATTGCCTATAACAAAGAAGAATTTAAGGAGATTATAAATCACGGTCTAGAAATGTCTCCTACCACCGAGGTTTTACTTGAAGAATCAGTGATTGGATGGAAAGAATTCGAAATGGAAGTAGTCAGAGATAAAAATGATAACTGTATTATTGTTTGTTCTATTGAAAATATAGATCCCATGGGTATTCANACAGGAGATTCAATAACTATAGCNCCCGCTCAAACATTAACTGATAAAGAGTACCAACGTATGAGAGATGCATCTATTAACGTGCTGAGAAAAATTGGCGTCGAAACCGGTGGATCGAACGTACAGTTTGCATTGAATCCTGAAGATGGCCGGCTTCTCGTAATTGAAATGAATCCTAGNGTTTCAAGATCATCNGCTCTAGCCTCNAAGGCTACGGGATTTCCGATTGCTAAAATAGCTGCAAAATTGGCTATTGGGTATACATTAGATGAGTTACAGAATGAGATCACAGGAGGTCAAAGTCCNGCTTCATTTGAGCCAAGTATTGATTACGTTGTGACAAAAATACCCCGTTTTACTTTTGAAAAATTTCCTGGNTCGAATGATCGNCTTACAACCCAAATGAAATCAGTTGGTGAAGTAATGGCATTTGGCCGAAACTTTCAAGAATCTCTTCANAAAGCAATGCGTGGTTTAGAGATAGGAGTATCTGGTTTTGATGAAAAAGTTNATACAAATTCTCTTTCAAAATACGATTTTACAANNGAGTTGCGTTTTCCAGGTGCNGAAAGATTATGGTATATAGCCGATGCTATGAGAGCTGGAATGAGTACACGAGAGATTGCCCAGTTGACAGGNATTGACCCNTGGTTTCTTGTNCAAATNNCAGACATAGTCAANGAAGAAAACTCAATCAAAAAAACTNATATTAAAAAACTCAGTTTTGAGGTTCTTAAAAAANTAAAAACTAAAGGATTCTCTGATGCACGTNTAGCANAACTTTGTTGNACNGATGAATATCAAGTTAGAGACATCCGTAATAAAATTGGNTTGCATCCNGTNTANAAAAGAGTAGACACTTGTGCTGCAGAATTTTCAACTAAAACAGCTTATTTGTATTCTACCTATGAAGATGAATGNGAATCNCAACCAACNAATANAAAGAAAATCNTTATTCTTGGNGGAGGNCCAAATAGGATTGGACAAGGGATTGAATTTGATTATTGCTGTGTTCATGCTTCCCTTGCATTAAAGGAAGCTGGTTTTGAAACAATTATGATCAATTGTAATCCAGAAACAGTTTCGACAGATTATGATATTTCAGACCGATTATATTTTGAATCACTTACTTTTGAAGATGTCATGTCAGTTATCAATAAAGAGCAACCTCTAGGAGTAATTGTACAGTATGGAGGTCAGACCCCCCTTAAATTAGCTCGTGAACTTGAAAAGGCAGGTACACCTATTATTGGTACATCACCCGATTCAATTGACTTAGCTGAAGATAGAGAAAGATTTCAACAGTTAGTGGAAGATTTATCACTCCTGCAACCACCTAATTGCACAGCTAAAAATCGTCAAGATGCTATAAAAATGAGCGCCAATGTCGGTTTTCCTTTAGTAGTAAGACCGTCATATGTTCTTGGTGGAAGAGCGATGGAAATTGTTCACAATAAAGATGATTTGGGTATTTACATGGATCATGCGATTAATGTATCAAACAAAAGCCCCGTTCTTCTTGATCGTTTTTTAGATTTAGCTATAGAAGTCGATGTGGACATAATTTTTGATAGCCAAAAAAATGTTCTTGTCGGAGGAATCATGGAGCATGTCGAGCAAGCTGGAGTGCATTCCGGTGATTCAGGTTGCTCATTACCACCATTTAGCCTTAGTAAAGATATCCAAGAAGAATTGGTAAGGCAGGCAGTTAAATTAGCAGAGCATTTAAATGTTATTGGTCTGATGAATACTCAATTTGCTATACAGAATAATATTATTTATATATTAGAGGTGAACCCTAGGGCATCTAGAACAATTCCATTTGTATCAAAATCAATTGGAATTCCTTTAGCAAAAATTGCTGCAAGAGTTATGGTAGGTGAATCTCTTAAGCAGCAAGGATATATCTCTAAAAGAGTTCCTTCCTATTTCTCAGTAAAAGAAGCAGTTTTTCCATTTATAAAATTTTCTGGAGCAGATCCTATTTTAGGGCCAGAAATGAAATCAACTGGAGAAGTTATGGGGACAGGAAGAACATTTGGTGAGGCCTATGCTAAAGCACAACTTGCCTCAGGGGTAGTTTTGCCGATTAAAGGTACAGCATTGTTAAGTGTTAGGGATAGGGATAAAGAGGACGTGACTCGACTCGCTACCATACTTTCAAGCCAAGGATTTAATTTAGTAGGTACCCATGGTACTGCGAAATGCCTGAATCAGTCGGATATTAAATGTAATAGGGTAAATAAAGTTAGAGAAGGAAGGCCACATATTGTAGATATGATTAAGAATGGAGAAATTGACTTAATTGTTAATACAACCGAAGGCAAACAAGCAATTGAAGAATCACTTTCAATAAGATCTGCGGCGGTACGGAAGAATGTTACTTACTACACTACAATTGGCGCAGCCATAGCAACGTGTACTGCAATCAAACATATTGGTGATAGTTCAGTTAATTGTCTGCAAGATTTACATAGCGAGGTATCTTTGTGAGTAAATTTCCAATGACCATAAGAGGTGCTGAATTACTTCGGGTAGAATTAAAAAGATTAAAGTCAAAAGAAAGACCGAAAATAATTACTGCAATAGCAGAGGCACGCGCCCATGGTGATTTAAAAGAAAACGCTGAATACCATGCCGCTAAAGATCAACAAGGTTTTATAGAGGCACGTATAAGAGAAATCGAAGCAAAATTATCTAATGTACAAGAAGTAGATGTGACACAGGTCGATGCGAGGGGAAAAGTGATTTTTGGTAGTACTATAGATTTATTNGANATTANTACTAATCAAGAAATTACGTATAAAATAGTTGGTGAAGATGAATCTGATATTAAATCAGGATTAATCTCATATACNTCCCCAATNGCGCGAGCTTTGATTGGTAAAANAGGAGGTGANGAGGCTATTGTNGATGCNCCNGCAGGNGANAAATCATACGANATNATTNCNGTTCGATATATATAATTCTTTTATTTAGGTAATTTAATTTTTGGNNTTTCAGGGTTTNTTTTNTAAATTAATGCAATGCCNCCGATTTGNGTAACTAATTGAGTAGATGNTTTTTTGCATATTTCATCAATTATTTGATCTCTAATAATTCTATTGGAAGCTTTTATTTTAATTTTTATCAGCTCATGATGATTTATGGTTGAGAATAGTTCTGTGAGAACTGATTCAGANAATCCTGAGTTACCAATAAAAACTACGGGCTTTAGTTTATGACCTAATTTTCGTAAATATTTTTTTTGTGCNTTCTTTTTAAACATTTATAAAATTATAACAGTCGTAGAAGGTATAATTTAGAATTTTTAGAAGATTAAGTATGCAATGAAAAAATCTAGAAGAGATCCATGGCTGAATAAAAATCAACATGAGCGTGATTATTATGTCAATATGGCAAGACATGAAGGCTGGAGATCTAGNTCAGTNTTTAAGCTTAAACAAATAAATTCAAAAGTAAATATTCTGCATCCAGGTATGATCTGTATAGACCTTGGCTCATCCCCTGGNGGCTGGAGTCAATATGTAAGTAAGTATTTGAAGAAAAAAGTTAAGATTATAGCTGTTGATTTATTGCCAATGGATACTATACCTTCTGTTGAATTTATACAGGGCGATATTACTCAAAAATATGTTTTTAATGGTATTATGAAATTGCTTAAAAATACAAAAGCTGGTCTTGTAATGAGTGATATTGCACCCAATATAACAGGAGTNAGATCTACTGATCAGTCAAGATCGATTCAATTGGCAGAATTATCATTAGATTTATCNAGTAAATTATTGAAAAGAAAAGGAAACTTTATTTGTAAACTATTTCAAGGTGAAGGATGTGAAGAATTTATTGATGAAGCAAGGAAAAGTTTTATACAAATAAAGATAATAAAACCAGCTGCATCAAGGCCTAAAAGTAGGGAAATTTATTTTATTGGAAAACATTTTTGTAATTCTGTTAAATGAAAATATATTTTGAAGAAGCATTTTATTCGTTACGTATGTATCACAGTTTTTTAATTGTCTTTGGAGCCAAAAGAAATGAGTGATCTGACAAAAAATATTCTTGTATTCGTTGTTATTACCGTAGTCCTTCTATCTGTAGTCCAAAGTCTTACAGGAGTTACTGGAGGATCTGTAGAAAAACAAGATTATTCAGAATTTCTCAATCAAATTAGAACAGGAAGAGTGCAGCGTGTTGAATTTGAGGGCGAGAGAATAAATTATGGTGATCGAAAACCCCTAATGTATTACACAATCAGCCCTGAAACAGATAACAATGCTTTGATTGGTATTTTAGAAGATAATAATGTGGTATTTACCGCTCAAGAACCAGAAAGTCAAAGTTTAATTATTCAATTATTAATTAGTTCTTTTCCAATTCTTCTTCTCATTGGGGTCTGGGTTTATTTTATGAGGCAAATGCAGGGAGGCGGCGGTAGAGGTGCTATGTCATTTGGCAAGAGTAAAGCTAGACTCTTGGGAGAGGATCAGATCGAAGTTACATTTGCTGATGTTGCCGGTATAGATGAAGCAAAACAAGAAGTGTCTGAAATAGTTGATTTTTTAAAAGACCCAAGTAAATTTCAGAGACTAGGAGGTAAGATACCTAAAGGTGTTTTAATGGTAGGTCCNCCNGGCACAGGTAAAACTCTATTAGCCAGGGCAATTGCCGGTGAGGCAAAAGTCCCATTTTTTACCATTTCAGGATCTGATTTTGTTGAGATGTTTGTAGGTGTCGGCGCCTCTCGTGTCAGAGATATGTTTGAACAAGCAAAAAAACAAGCACCGTGTATTATTTTTATTGATGAACTTGATGCTGTTGGAAGACATCGTGGCGCAGGATTAGGAGGAGGTCATGATGAGAGAGAACAGACGCTCAATCAGATGCTTGTTGAAATGGACGGATTTGAAGGAAATGAAGGAATTATAGTAATAGCCGCAACTAATCGTCCTGATGTTCTTGACCCTGCATTGTTAAGGCCAGGACGTTTTGATCGTCAAGTAGTTGTTCCGCTACCAGATATCCGAGGACGAGAATTGATTTTGAAGGTGCATATGCGCAAGGTTCCTCTTGCTGATGATGTAGAGCCCTCAATTATAGCTAGAGGTACACCTGGTTTTTCTGGCGCAGATTTAGCTAATTTAATTAACGAGGCAGCTTTATTTGCTGCTCGCATGAATAATCGCGTTGTCTCTATGGATGAATTTGAAAAAGCAAAAGACAAAATAATGATGGGAGCAGAACGTCGTTCGTTAGTCATGAGTGAAAAAGAAAAATTGAATACGGCATATCATGAGGCAGGGCATGCTATTGTCGGGTATTGTGTTCCGGACCATGACCCGGTTCATAAGGTGACTATTATACCTCGTGGCCGAGCACTTGGTGTGACCATGTATTTGCCTGAAGAGGATAAGTACAGTATTTCTAAAGAAAAGTTGGAGAGTAATATTTCTTCCTTGTTCGGCGGACGTTTGGCTGAGGAAATGACTCTTGGATCTGATGGAGTTACTACAGGTGCTGCAAATGATATTGAAAGAGCCACAGAAATTGCACGCAACATGGTTACCAAATGGGGTTTATCAGACAGATTAGGCCCGCTTACATACAGCGAAGATGATGGAGAAGTGTTTTTAGGAAGATCAGTCACACAGCATAAACAAGTCTCTGATATTACGGTGCATAATATTGACGAGGAAGTTCGTAAAATAATTGATCGTAATTATGTACGAGCAAAGAAAATTTTAAGAAAACATGAAAAAAAATTACACATTATGGCAAAAGCTCTAATGAAATATGAAACTATTGGCAGTGATCAAGTTCTCGATATTATGGAAGGACGTGAACCTCGTATTCCAGAAGAATGGGATGACCCTGATGATAAAAACAAAAAGTCAAATGTGAAAAAATCGACTCGAAAAGCTCCCAAAAACACCATTGGACGTCCAGCGAAAGAACATTAATCCAATTTAGTTGGAAAAACTTTACTGTATTATCCGCGTTTCTAAATTTTAAGCTTGTCATTAATTTCACCCAAAATGTATATCAATCTTGGAACAAAAAAACTTGATCTTAGTAGTCCAAAAGTTATGGGGATTCTCAATGTTACCCCGGATTCTTTTTCAGATGGTGAAAAATTCTTCAACTCTACAACTGCTTTTGATCAAGCGCTCCTCATGATTGAAGAGGGAGCTTCAATAATTGATGTGGGAGGAGAGTCAACTCGACCCGGTTCTTATGCTATATCTTCGCAAGAACAAATTGACCGGGTTATTCCTGTTGTTGAATTTCTAAAAAAAGAAACAAATACAATTATTTCAGTGGATACGGGTAATGCGCATGTTATACAGGAAGCTATAAATGCAGGGGCAGAATTTATTAATGATGTGTATGGTTTAAGCCAAACAGGAGCCATTGAATCAATAGCTCAATCCTCAGTAGGGGTTTGTATAATGCACATGCAGGGTAATCCATCCACGATGCAGGAGAACCCAAGTTATAAGAAGTTACCCGAGGAAATTATTCACTTTTTTAATAATCGTATTAAAATGTGTATGGAAGCTGGAATTCAAAGGGATCGTATTACTATAGACCCTGGTTTTGGTTTTGGAAAGAATGATGACCATAATCTCTGTTTACTTACTAACTTGAAGGATTTTCATAAAGTTGGTCAACCAATTATGGTAGGTTTTTCTCGAAAGGGGATGTTAGGCGGATTGACGGATCAACCTGTTGATCAAAGATTGGCTGCTGGCATAGCTGCTGCTGTTATAGCTATAAAAAAAGGAGCAAATATAATCAGAACTCATGATGTAGCTAGCACCATAGATGCTATTAAAGTGGCGCAAGCTGTTACTTAATGAGAATATTTTTGTTATATACCTAAATTTTTATAACTTTATCCATTAGAATTAAAATATGACAGATAAAAAATACTTTGGAACTGATGGCGTGAGAGGCACTGTAGGTAAAGATCCTATGACTGCTGATTTTGCTCTTAAATTGGGAAGCGCAGCAGCGCAGGTTATTATTCCTAACGGCGGAAAAGTTATCATAGGTAAGGACACACGCGTATCAGGATATATGTTTGAATCTGCACTTGAGGCCGGNTTTGTAGCAGCAGGGGCTAATGTTTTATTAACAGGTCCATTACCAACCCCAGGTATTGCATTCTTATGCCAGGAAATCAATGCTGATTTAGGTGTTGTTATTAGTGCTTCTCATAATCACTANTTTGATAATGGGATAAAATTTTTTGACAGTTCTGGTGAAAAGTTAACTGATAAGANTGAATTGGAGATTGAACGTTATCTGGATCAACCCGCAATTACAAAAGAATCGAAAAAAATTGGACACGCAAAGATATACAACGCGGCTAGGGAGCGTTATCAAGAATTTTGTGTATCCTCATTTCCAGTTGAAAGAAATTTAGAGAAATATAAAATAGTTTTTGATGGNGCCAATGGCGCNGCTTATAAAATAGCTCCAAGAATATTTAATCAACTAGGCGCAAATGTTATACCAATTGGCTGCTCTCCTAATGGTCGAAACATTAATCATAATTGTGGTTCAACACAACCACTTCTGTTGCAACAAACAGTTGTTGCGACTAAATCTGAAATTGGCATCGCTGTTGACGGGGATGGAGATCGATTGCTCTTAATAGATGATAGTGGTGAAATTTTAGATGGAGATCAAATTCTTTTTATTCTAGCCAAAGCATTAAAAAAGAGCGGGGAATTAACTGGTCCGGTAGTAGGTACGAATATGAGTAATATGGGTCTTGAAGTTGCTTTAAATCGTGAAAACATTGATTTTCTAAGAGCAGATGTAGGGGATAGAAATGTATTTGAGATGTTAAAAAAATCTGGTGGTATGATTGGCGGTGAAGCTTCAGGTCATGTGATATGCCTCAATAAGGCTACAACTGGAGACGGTATAGTGACCGCATTACAAGTGCTTGCAGTAATGGAAGAAACTGGTAAAAATTTACCTGAATTATATGCAGGTATGCAAAAATACCCCCAAAAAATAATTAATGTAAAAGTAAAACAAAATTTTAGTCCATTAGGATCTAATACGCTTAAGAAACTAATTGATCAAATAAAAAATAAACTTGGGAATGATGGCCGAGTGGTTCTTAGAAACTCAGGTACAGAACCAATATTTAGAATCATGGTGGAAGGTATAGATGAGGAAACAGTTAATAATTTTGCGAAACAGTTAGAATCAGAAGTACGTAGTGTATCCGAATGATTATTTTCTGCATAAAGAGATCTTATTGATTTGATATGTTGCGATCTGTATCCTTTTGCTTCTGTCGATCAAATCTAGATAATGTAAGAGAATAATAATGCGAAATTTCCTGGTTGCTGGGAATTGGAAGATGAATGGAAATTCATCATTTGCTGCTGAACTTGTGGATACAATTTTGTCATCAACTTCTGATCTCAGAAAGATAGATATTCTTTTATGCCCTCCGTATCCATATCTCGGTAATATTTCAAGACAAATTGCTAATACGGGAATTCAGATTGGAGCTCAAAATGTATCACAACATAAATCAGGCGCCTATACTGGAGAAATTGCAGTATCTATGCTTAAGGATTTTGGATGTAACTACGTTATTCTTGGGCATTCTGAGCGCAGAGCGTACATGAATGAAACTAATGAAATCGTTGCTGAAAAATTTTTGTCTGTTGTGAGCGAAGATATTAAACCCATCTTATGTATTGGGGAGACACTAGAAGAAAGAGAGGCTGATGATACTAAAAATGTCATTCAAAAACAGTTAGCATCAGTTATTGATTATGTTGGTATTGATGCTTTTTCTAAAGCCATTATTGCATACGAACCGATATGGGCCATTGGGACTGGTTTTTCTGCGTCACCCGAACAAGCTCAGGAAGTCCACCACTATATTAGAAGTATGTTTACCGCTGAAAGTAAAGAGATTGCCGATAATTTGCAGATACTTTATGGAGGAAGCATGAATGGAGGTAATGCATCAGGATTACTTTCTATGCAAGATATCGATGGAGGTTTAATTGGAGGCGCCTCGATAGATGCATTAGAATTTGTATCAATCATTGAGACAGCTATATTGGAGAAATAAAAAGAATGGATAGCTTACAAACGATGGTTTTGATTGCCCACACGGTAATAGCATTATTAATAATTGTGCTTGTTCTTATGCAGCGTGGTAAAGGCGCTGATGCTGGCGCAGCATTTGGTTCTGGCGCTTCAGGCACTGTTTTTGGCGCAAGGGGTTCATCTAACTTTTTTTCTCGGACAACAGCAATTCTGGCCGCCGCATTTTTTGTTTCCAGTTTGTCATTAGCATATATTAGCAGTCAACGAACGGATGCTCCTGATAGCCTGATAGAGAGCGGGATTATTAATGATATTGCGGAACCAAATGACACTACTGGCGATGAAACTACCATTGTTCCTGAATTACCCAATACAACATTGATGCCACTGGATGACGAACTTCCAGAACTACAAATTTCTGAAGATAATAAAGACATCGAAAATAACTAAAAAACATTTTGTTTTAGTAAAAGATAGCCGATGTGGTGGAATTGGTAGACACGCTGTCTTGAGGGGGCAGTAGCGAAAGCTGTGCCGGTTCGACTCCGGCCATCGGCACCATTTCTAAAAAATTAACTATTTCTTTAGGAATAATCCAGAATAGCTTTGTCTCGAGTATTCTGACTGATACAATGTAGTACCGTAATGTTAATTTTCTGGAATAAATAATTTAAAGTTTTTTATGCTACAGAATTACTTACCAATATTAATTTTTTTTATCGTTGCTGCTGGTCTGGGTCTATTGTTACTGGGTCTGGGTTTCCTATTTGGTAGAGGAACAAAAGATTCTGAGAAATTATCACCTTATGAGTGTGGATTTGAGCCATTTGATGACTCCAGAATGAAATTCGATGTGCGCTACTACCTGGTTGCAATACTATTTATTATTTTTGATTTAGAAATAGCTTTTCTTTTCCCTTGGGCAATATCTCTTGATGCAATTGGTACCTTCGGATTAGTTTCAATGGGAATTTTTTTACTGATTTTGGTAGTCGGATTTATTTTTGAATGGAAGAAAGGTGCACTCGAATGGGATTAAAGAAGAAAGAAGGCAGCATTTTAAACGATGTAGAACAATATCCTCAGCCCAGCATACAAAAAAAAGGCTTTGTTGTTGCCAGCATTGATTCACTAATGAATTGGGCTCGCACTGGTTCTATGTGGCCAATGACATTTGGATTAGCGTGCTGCGCTGTTGAGATGATGCATGCTGGTGCATCCCGCTATGATCTTGACCGTTTTGGGATAATTTTTCGTCCAAGCCCAAGACAATCAGATGTGATGATTGTTGCTGGAACATTAGTTAATAAAATGGCACCCGCACTTCGTAAAGTTTATGACCAAATGCCAGAGCCACGTTGGGTAGTGTCAATGGGTTCTTGTGCTAATGGGGGAGGTTACTATCATTATTCTTATTCTGTTGTTCGTGGATGTGATCGAATAATTCCAGTTGATGTTTATGTTCCAGGATGCCCGCCAACAGCAGAAGCACTTATTTACGGGCTTATTCAGTTGCAGAAAAAAATACGTAAGACATCAACCATAGCGAGATAAAAATATAACAGAATGAATAATGATAACGAGACAATAGCTGCTCGCGTTAGTTCTGAGTTTGGAGATAAAGTATTACGTATAAAGTCAAATCATAATGAACTGGCATATGATGTATCCAAAGAAAATTTAACTGATGTAGCTACAGCATTACGTGAAAATAATCTTTTTTCTTTCGAACAACTTATAGATCTTTGTGGCGTTGATTATCTGACCTTTGGCTCTGAGGAATGGATAACTAACAGTGCAACCGGAAGTGGTTTTAGTAGAGGTGTTGATAGAAAGGCAGTTATCCTTGACGATGCAGATCAATTTGATCCAAAAAGATTTTGTGTTATTTATCATTTGCTTTCTATTACAAATAATTCCAGGATTCGTTTACGTGTATTTACTGGTACTGATAACCCACCGCATGTTGATTCAGTTACAAATATCTGGAATTCTGCAAATTGGTTCGAAAGAGAAGCTTTTGATCTCTTCGGAATAATATTCGATGGTCATCCAGACCTTAGAAGACTTCTTACTGATTATGGTTTTATAGGGCATCCTTTTAGGAAGGATTTTCCACTTGTTGGAAATGTTGAAGTCTTGTATGACGAAGATCAGGGTAAGGTTGTTTACAAAGAAACTGAAATAGAAGAAAGAACCTTAGTGCCAAAAGTTATCAGGGATGACCGTCATTACCAAGAAAAAAAACAAGGCAGAAAAAATGACTGAAATTCAAAATTACACAATGAACTTCGGTCCGCAACATCCAGCTGCCCATGGTGTTTTACGTCTCGTTTTAGAGATGAATGGAGAAGTCATTCAAAAGGCAGATCCACACATTGGCCTTTTACATAGAGCAACAGAGAAACTTGCAGAATCAAAACCATACAACCAAACAATAGGTTATATGGATCGTTTGGATTATGTATCGATGATGTGTAACGAACATAGTTATGTTTTAGCTATCGAGAAATTATTGGATATAAAACCTCCGGTAAGAGCCCAATATATTCGAGTAATGTTTGATGAAATTACTAGAATATTAAATCATTTGATGTGGCTTGGAGCTCATGGGCTCGATGTTGGTGCGATGACAATGTTTCTCTACTGTTTCCGTGAGCGTGAAGATTTAATGGATTGTTACGAGGCAGTATCTGGCACCAGGATGCATGCAACATATTATCGGCCAGGTGGAGTTTTTCGAGATCTCCCTGATTCAATGCCTAAATATAAAGCTTCAGATTATCTGAGTAAGAAAAAAGCTGATCGGCTAAATATCAATCGTGAGGGATCTCTTCTTGATTTTATTGAAGCATTCATAGATAAATTTCCTGGTTGTATCGATGAATATGAGACCTTACTTACCGACAATAGAATTTGGAAACAGCGTACTGTGAATATCGGGGTGGTCTCGCCAGAACGCGCTATCAATCTTGGGTTTACTGGCCCTATGATTAGAGGTTCAGGTGTGGAATGGGATTTAAGAAAAAAACAACCTTATGAGGTATATGATCAGCTTTCCTTTGATATACCAGTTGGCGTAAATGGTGATTGCTATGATCGTTATTTGGTTAGAGTTGAAGAAATGAAACAATCTAATCAGATTATCAAACAATGTGTCGACTGGCTTAGAGATAATCCTGGACCTGTGATGCTTATGAATCATAAAGTATCCCCGCCAACTAGGATAAAAATGAAAGATGATATGGAGGCACTAATTCATCACTTTAAATTATTTACCGAAGGATATTCCGTGCCAAAAGGTGATGTTTATGCAGCAATTGAACATCCGAAAGGTGAATTTGGTGTGTATATCATTTCTGACGGGGCAAATAAGCCATATCGAATAAAAATTAGACCTCCTAGTTTCCCTCATTTGGCTGCAATGTCAGAAATGGTTGAGGGCCATATGTTAGCGGATGTTGTCGCTGTCATCGGTACACAAGATATTGTATTTGGCGATGTAGATCGATGAAAAATAATAAATTATCGAATCATGTGCGAAAGGAAATCGAGAAATATAAAAAACGTTTTCCTAAAAAAAGACAGCGTTCTGCCATTATTGCTGCTTTACACGTAGTGCAGCATGAGAATAATGGATTTTTAACAGCTGAATTAATGTCAAATGTAGCCGATTATCTTAATCTTCCTGCAATTCAAGTATATGAAGTAGCAACATTCTATTCGATGTTTCAAACTCAACCAGTTGGACGTCATAACATTGCAATTTGCACCAATATTTCTTGCATGCTTAATGGTGCCGAAGAGATTGTTTCTCATGTGCAAACCAACCTTGGTATAAAACTTGGTGAAAGCACAGAAGATGGCCGTATATATCTAAAAAAAGAAGAAGAGTGTCTTGCTGCTTGCTGTGGCGCACCCATGATGATGGTTGATCACGAGTATCATGAGAATTTAACACTCGATAAAATAGATAAGATTTTAAAGGATCTTAAATGAAACAATACCCTCAAAATTTAGTATGTTTTAATACCTTTAATTCCGATGAATCATGGTCACTCTCAACCTATGAAAAATTGGAGGGTTATACAACTTGGAAAGATATCCTTGCAGGGAATATCACTCCAAAGAAAATTATCGATGAAGTTAAGAACTCCGGTTTAAGAGGTCGTGGCGGGGCAGGTTTTCCTACTGGTCTTAAATGGAGTTTTATGCCTCAAGATTCATCCGAGCAAAAATATTTAGTTTGTAATTCTGACGAAGCAGAGCCTGGCACTTGTCATGATCGAGAAATCTTGAGACGCAATCCTCATGCATTGATTGAAGGCATAGCTATTGCCGCCTACTCAATGGGCGCCACTGTAGCTTATAATTATATTCGTGGAGAATTTTTGAATGAACCAATTCCCAGATTCGAATACGCCCTAAAAGAAGCTTATGCTGCCGGTCTTCTCGGAAAAAATATAAAAGAATCTGGAATTGATTTTGATTTATACACATTTGTAGGTGCAGGAGCATATATTTGTGGTGAGGAAACTGCGCTTTTAGAATCGCTAGAAGGAAAGCCTGGAAAACCCAGATTCAAGCCACCGTTTCCAGCTAATTATGGTCTTTATGGAAAGCCAACCACTGTTAACAATACGCAGACTCTTGCCTCAGTTCCGGTAATTATGCGTAATGGAGCTTCATGGTTTGCTAATCTAGGCCCAGAAGGTTCCGGAGGAATGGCTCAATTTTCTGTTTCAGGTCATATTGAAAAACCAAGTAACTATGAATTACCAATGGGAATTCCCTTTGAAAATCTTCTTGATTTATGCGGTGGCATTAAGGGAGGAAGGAAACTTAAAGCTGTCATACCAGGTGGATCCTCAGTACCTGTTCTACCGGCAGATATCATAATGGATTGCACAATGGACTATAACTCGCTACAGAATGCCGGCTCCTCATTTGGAACGGGTGCGGTAATTGTCATGGATGAAAACACATGTATGGTCAACGTATTAAGACGTATTTCTCGATTCTATATGGTTGAATCTTGCGGTCAATGTACGCCATGTAGAGAGGGCACAGGTTGGCTTTATAGAATGCTTACAAGAATCATTGATGGAAAAGGGAATATTGGAGATCTTAAGAAACTTATTGATGTAGCGGATAATATAGAAGGACATACCATTTGTGCTCTAGGCGATGCAGCTGCATGGCCGGTTCAAAGTTTTCTAAAACATTTTTATCACGAATTTGAATACATGGTTAAGAATCATGGAAAACGAATCATTGATGGAAAATCAGGAAAAGCGGCATGAGTGATGACATTATCAAAGTTGAAGTTGATGGAAGCGTTATCGACGCCAGAAAAGGGCAAATGATCATTGAATTAACAGATCAAATTAATGCTTATGTTCCTCGTTTTTGTTATCACGAAAAATTGAGCGTTGCTGCAAACTGTAGAATGTGTTTAGTTGAGGTAGAGAACGAACTAAAACCAATACCTGCATGTGCCACGCCCGTCAATGATGGCATGAAAATTTTTACCCGATCTCCCAAAGCTGTTTCTGCTCAAAAAGCTACAATGGAGTTCCTGTTGATCAACCACCCATTGGATTGTCCTATTTGTGATCAAGGAGGTGAATGTGAATTACAAGATCTGGCTATGGGTTATGGCTCAGATGTATCTCGTTACAATGAAACAAAGCGCGTTGTTAAAGATGAAGATATAGGTCCACTTGTTTCAACTGACATGACCCGCTGTATACATTGTACTCGATGTATAAGATTCGGAGAGGAAATTACTGGCTTACAAGAACTCGGAGCGATTGATCGCGGAGAAGTAATGGAAATCAGAACCTATGTTGAGCAGGCACTTGACCATGAATTATCATCAAATATTATTGATGTATGTCCGGTGGGAGCGCTTAACAACAAACCGTATCGATATAGCGCGCGTCCTTGGGAAATGACACAGATCGCCTCAATTTCTCCTCATGATTGTGTCGGAAGTAATTTATATACCCATGTTTTGAGGGGCACTGTAAAACGTATCGTCCCCAAAATAAATGAAGACATTAATGAAAATTGGATTTCAGATAGGGATCGGTTCAGTTACGAAGGCATATATAGTGGAGACCGTTTGAAGGAACCTATATTGAAAAATAAGGGTAAATGGGGGCATATTAGTTGGGAAAAAACCATTAACTTATTATCTGATAAACTTAAAAATTGTAAGCCGGATAAAATAGGAATACTTGCATCTCCCAATACAACATTGGAGGAGGGTTTTTTACTCACCGAGCTTGCCGATCAACTGAAAACTTCAAATATTGATCATCGTCTACGTCAAAAAGATTTTAATGATCAACACAATGATCCATCTATTCCCTGGTTAGGGCAAAAGATTTCTGATATAGAAAATCATGACTCCATTCTTATTATCGGGTCAAATATTAGAAAGGAAGCACCAATCATTGGTCATCGAATAAGGAAGGCAGCTTTAAAAGGTGCGCGTATTAGTTTTATTAATTCTGTTGAATATCAATATCATTTTGATATATCAATGTATCTTAAAGAGGATCTAGTATCAGATCTTGCTGGGGTCGCTGTTGCTTTAGAAATAGATCAGTCAAGCTCAATACGAAATTTATGTGAAAAAATTAATCTTACCGACAAGCACAAACAAATAGCATCCATGCTTAAGGAAGGACAGGATGTACTAATTTTATTGGGCAATCTCGCTATTAATCATGCAGAAGCTTCAACTATTCGCGCTTTCGCATATTCGATATCCAAAGCCACGGGAGCTTCATTTGGTTTTGTTTCAGAGGGTGCTAATTCAGTTGGGCTACATCTTATGGGCGTACTTCCGCATAAAAAGATCGGTGGTGAACAGAGAGAAAAAATTGGCATACATACTCCAAAATTGTTGACCTCAGAACTTGATGCCCTCCTATTATTTGGTGCTGAGCCTCAAGCGGATATCCCTAATATGAAGGAGAGAAATCCGAATCATCATTTTACTGCTGCCTTTACACCATTTACTTCAGACATACTTAAACAAACAGCAGACCTACTTATTCCAATCGGCACTACTTTCGAAACATCTGGCACCTTTGTTAATTGTGAAGGGCGTTTACAAAGTTTTATTAGAGCGGCAAAACTGGTTGAAGAGTCTAGAGAGGGTTGGAGAGTGATATCTTCTATTCTTTGCGAGCTTAATCCAGAAACCACTATTTTTAAATCGTCGGAAGAAATTCGTGATTATGTAAATCAACTATTAGGAAAAATAATTTTAGATAATTCTCTTTCCCATAATGAGTTAATAAAAGATTACCGCGATAATTCTGTTTATGCCGAAAACTCAGAAGTTCCCATGTATCAGATCGACGGACTAGTTAGGAGGGCAAAATCATTACAGTTGACTCCTGAAGGATTACGAGATTCAGGAAACTCGGAATGAATACAATTCTGCCTAATCATTTAGTTCAACTCTGGGACAAAATCCCATATATCTATCAAGATGTGATTGTAGTAACACTTCAAATAATTACCGTGACGATATGTCTTATTTTAGCCGTAGCTTATGCTGTTTATTTTGAACGGAAAGTTATTGGTTACATGCAAGGTAGAATTGGTCCTAATAGAGTGGGGCCTTACGGTCTGTTACAGGTTTTTGCGGATGTTATAAAAATGTTGCTTAAAGAAATTGTTATACCGCAACGTTCTAACCGTTTTCTTTTTGTTATAGCGCCTTTGTTATCTGTGATACCAGCTTTTGCAACATGGGCGGTAATACCGTTTAATGATTCATTTGTGATAGCAGATATTAATGCTGGTCTTTTATACGTATTAGCCCTGACCTCAGTAGGTGTTTACGGCGTTATACTCGCTGGTTGGGCAACAAATTCAAAGTATGCTTTTCTCGGAGCCATGAGAACTGGAGCACAAATAGTGGCTTATGAAATAGCTATGGGTTTTGCATTGGTAGGTGTTCTTATGGCTGCCGGGAGCTTAAATCTTGGTGAGATTATTTATGCACAATCCGGAGGAATGAGTCAATGGTTCATTATTCCTTTATTTCCCCTTTTTCTTGTTTATTTTATCTCAGGTGTTGCAGAAACCAATCGGGCTCCTTTTGATGTAGCTGAGGGAGAGTCAGAGATTGTTGCTGGATTTCACGTGGAATATTCTGGCGCTGCTTTTGCTATCTTCTTTCTTGCTGAATACGCTAATATGATTCTTATTTCTGCGTTAACTGCTATTTTCTTTTTTGGAGGTTCCGCCTCCCCATTTGAAGGGCTGTTTCCAGGGGGAGGAAGTTTTCTCAACGAATCTAGTTTTTTCTGGCTCGCATTAAAAATATCAATTTTTATGTTTGTATTTTATTGGATACGGGCGACTTTTCCTCGCTACCGTTATGATCAGATTATGAGACTCGGATGGAAGGTATTTATACCTATTACTATTATATGGATATTCGTTGAAGGAATAATGGCATGGCTACATATAGGCCCATGGCAAATATAAAGGTTAAGTAAAGATGAAAAAAATTAAATACTATATTAAGACTTTTTTTCTAATGGAACTATTTAAGGGCCTCATGGTTACACTACGTAATTTTTTTCGTCCTTCTGTCACTATTCAGTACCCTGAAGTTAAAACGCCACAATCTTCACGATTCAGGGGTCTTCATGCTCTTAGAAGGTACCCTAATGGCGAAGAAAGGTGTATAGCCTGCAAATTGTGTGAAGCAGTTTGCCCGGCAGTGGCTATTACTATTGAATCAGAACTCAGAGATGACGGTAGTAGGCGAACGACCAGATTTGATATTGATTTATTTAAATGTGTTTATTGTGGGTTTTGTGAAGATGCTTGCCCTGTGGATGCCGTTGTTGAAACACGTATACATGAATACCATATGGAAAATAAGGGTGAAAATATAATGACAAAAGAAAAATTACTTGCCGTTGGTGATCAGTACGACACAATGATTGCTGATGATAAGGCGGCTGATGCTAAATACCGTTAGGAGTATAAGAATTTGTTTCAGACGATATTATTTTACTGCTTCTCATCATTTCTGATACTTGCTGTGTTAGGGGTGATTTTCTCAAAAAATCCCGTGCATGCAGCTATGTTTTTGATTGCAACATTTTTTCAAAGCGCAGTTTTATGGCTGCTTGTAGAGGCGGAGTTTTTAGCAATAGTTTTAGTGCTTGTTTATGTGGGTGCCGTAATGGTTCTGTTTCTGTTTGTCATTATGATGTTGGATATTAAGCTTGAGAAAGTTAAAAAGGGANTCACAAAATATNCACCTATTGGATTTTTTGTAGCTTTTTTAATGGTATTTGAATTATTCCAGGTGATTGCAATCCAAAGTAATGTAAATTCACCATCAGGCATAAATAACTTTAAACCAATTCCTGAAGGATACAGTAATACCGAGGCTTTAGGTTCGGTNCTTTATACAGAATATGTATATTCATTTGAAATTGCAGCTGTTATTTTATTGATTGCAATTGTCGGCGCAATAACCCTCACCATGCGAAAAAGACCTGGCTTAAAAATACAAGATATTTCAAGTCAGGTATCCGTTAATCGTGATGAAAGAATACGAATCGTTAAGATGAAAACNGAGAAGAAACAATGAGCATTGGCCTTCATCATTATTTAATTTTATCAGCTGTACTTTTTACCCTATCTATTGCAGGGATTTTTATAAACCGTCGTAACCTTATCCTATTGTTAATGTGCATCGAGATAATGTTGTTATCAGTAAATTTTAATTTTATTGCTTTTTCTCGTTACCTTGGNGATGAAGCTGGTCAGATTTTTGTATTTTTTATACTAACTGTTGCAGCCGCAGAAGCCGCGATCGGTCTAGGTATACTTGTGGTGTTATTTCGTAATCTTAAATCTATTAATGTACAAAACTTAGATTCGATGAAGGGCTGATAGTCAAAATGCATAGTATTCATCTATTGATTATTTTAGCTCCATTATTAGCAGCAGTAGTTGTGGGNTTTTTTGGNCATCGTATTGGNAGGGCTGGATCACACTGGCTNACTATATTAGNTGTTGGAATATCATTTGTTTTGTCATCNNTNGTATTGTACCAGTTATATTGGGGTGGCCTTGAGGCTGAGAATTACAAACTTTATACATGGGCAATNAGCAATGAAATTNCCATGGAAATTGGTTTTTTAATTGATAATCTGACCGCACTAATGATAGTTGTTGTGTCGTTCGTATCATTGATGGTGCATATTTATACCATAGGGTATATGCGAGATGATCCTGGTTATCAGAGGTTTTTTAGTTATATTTCATTATTCACTTTTTCGATGCTGATATTAGTAATGTCGAATAATTTTCTGCAATTATTTTTTGGATGGGAAGCCGTGGGACTTNTTTCCTATCTATTAATTGGATTTTGGTATCAACGAGAAAGTGCAATTTTAGCAAACTTAAAAGCTTTTCTGATCAATCGTGTNGGTGATTTTGGTTTTATTCTCGGAATTGCAGCAATTGTTATGTACACAAATTCACTTGATTATGTAACAGTATTTGCTAATGCNGAAAACATTTCATCTCAGAATATCGAAATTTTTTCTGGCATNTCCTGGAATGCTATGTCAGTANTTTGCATNCTTCTTTTTATTGGNGCCATGGGTAAATCTGCNCAAGCNCCNCTGCATGTTTGGCTCCCAGATTCAATGGAAGGCCCAACACCAATTTCTGCATTGATTCANGCTGCAACAATGGTAACAGCTGGAATATTTATGGTTGCCCGTATGTCACCGTTATTTGAATATTCGGAAACTGCGCTTTCTNTAGTNCTCGTAGTTGGNTCTTTCACNGCATTTTTTATGGGCCTACTTGGAGTTGTCCAAAATGACATTAANCGNCTTATTGCTTATTCAACTCTCTCACAATTAGGTTATATGACCGTAGCGCTNGGTGTATCAGCATATAGTGTCGCTATCTTTCATTTGATGACGCATGCTTTTTTTAAAGCACTCTTATTTCTTGCTGCAGGCTCAGTAATTATTGCTATGCATCATGANCAAGATATTCGTAANATGGGGGGTCTTAAAAAATATATGCCACTAACNTATTTTACGGCATTAGCTGGNTCTCTNGCTCTAATTGGATTTCCTGGGACGTCTGGATTNTTCTCAAAGGATATCATTATCGAGGCCGTTAAACATTCTCATTGGATGGGNCAGGGTATCATCTATTGGATTNCCTACTTGAGTGTTTTGTTAGGTGTTTTTGTGACCGCNCTGTATACCTTTCGAATGTTCTTTCTTGTATTCCACGGAGAAGAGCATATGGATANNAAAACTAAAAAAGATCTTCATGAGTCTCCCCCGGTNATAACCATTCCTNTAATACTGCTTGCTATTCCCTCATTAATTGCAGGCTGGGTAACCATTGAAACTGTACTATTTAATAATTATTTTGAAGGAGCTATATTCGTTACAGGCCTGCATAANAGCCTTCAAGGCCTTGCCAGTGANTTTACTGGAAGCTTCAATTTCTTGCTGCATTCGNTAAAAAGTAGTCCAGTTTTTTACTTATCGATTTCAGGGGTGGCTACTTCATGGTTTTTTTACATTCAACGACCTGATATTAGAGGTATGATCTCATTAAAATTATCAGGCTTNAGAAACCTGTTGATTAACAAATACTATTTTGATGATCTTTGGGTCAAAGGTTTTGCAGCAGGAGGCCGTCAAGTAGGATATTTTCTCTGGAAAAAGGGAGATGAATTAATCATTGATGGNCTTATTGTAAATGGGATCGCCAATAATATTCGTCAATTAGCCCTTATCCTTCGTAATATACAAACTGGCTTCCTTTATCACTATGCATTTATCATGATTATTGGCCTTACTTTCATACTTGGCTGGCTACTTTGGTATAGATGATGACTAATATATTCAATTTTTTAAATATTCTTATATGGCTGCCTATTTTCAGTGGAATTGCAGTTCTACTAATTAGTTATNCTGAAAAGAATATCTTTAAAAAGTNTGANGTGNTGCATTATTTTTCGTTATTAATGTCGTTAATAATATTTTTTTTCGGCATAGTTTTATACATTAATTATGATTCCGGTAACGCAGCTTTACAATTTGTTCAACGTCTCTCNTGGATTGATTCTTTGGGAGTCGAATATCATATTGGGATAGATGGTATTTCCCTTGCTCTTATTTTGTTAACGACCTTTATGACTCCCTTAGTCATTCTGTCTAGTTGGGAATCTATCAAGAAACNNCCGTATCAATATTTTTCTGCATTTTTGATACTTGAAGGTTTAATGATTGGCGTTTTTTCATCTTTGGACGCAATANTGTTCTATGTTTTTTGGGAAGCAATGTTGGTGCCAATGTTTTTGATTATAGGCATTTGGGGTGGGAAAAGAAGAATATATGCAACGCTTAAATTCTTTCTTTATACTTTCCTTGGCTCAGTATTGATGTTGGTTGCATTTATTTATCTTCATGGCAAAACAGGCGATTTTAATTTCCTTTCATTTATTGATACACCTTTAACCTTAACTGAACAAAAATACATTTTTATAGCTTTTTTCTTAGCCTTTGCTGTTAAAGTGCCAATGTGGCCAGTACATACATGGCTGCCNGATGCCCACGTAGAGGCNCCNACAGGCGGATCCGTGATTCTTGCAGCAATTATGTTAAAGATGGGNGGATATGGCTTTATNANATTATCATTACCCATGNTGCCAGATGGNAGTCATTACTTTTCGAATTTCATGATTATTNTTTCACTGATAGCGATTACCTATATAGGCTTTGTCGCGCTAATGCAAAAAGATATGAAGAAGTTAATTGCATATTCATCAATAGCCCATATGGGTTTCGTTACNCTTGGATTTTTCCTTATTTGGTCAATAGGATTTAATTCCGGTGCCGGTCTTGGTNTTACNGGCGGGATAGTACAAATGGTNTCACACGGCTTAATTTCAGGAGCTTTATTTCTTTGTGTCGGAATGCTTTATGATCGNATGNNCAGCAGACAGATNGCTGACTTCGGTGGNGTTNTTAATACCATGCCTAAATTTGCAGCACTAATGGTCTTTTTCTGTATGGCAAATGCAGGNCTNCCGGGAACATCNGGTTTTGTGGGGGAGTTTTTAGTGATTTTAGCNAGCTTTAAGGCTAATTTTTGGTATNCATTTATAGCCGCTACAACCCTTGTGCTTGGTGCTGCTTATACCTTGTGGATGGTAAAAAGAGTACTTTATGGGGAAGTNGCGAATAGTGATGTNGGNGCCCTTCAGGATATTAATAATCGNGAATTTATTATTTTAAGCCTGCTCGCAATAACAATACTTATCATCGGGGTTTGGCCNGCACCATTAATGGAATTAACAGCAAACTCTGTGGAAACTGTCTTGAATCAAATAAATCAATCAAAAGTGATTGAGTTATAGGCGATTAATATGAATATTTATGATTTACTGCCAGCGCTTCCTGAAATTGTCTTGCTGACGATGATTTGTCTGGTGCTTGTCACTGATCTATTTATAAAAGACGACGAGAAAGATATTACATTCTGGCTGAGTATTTTGACTCTTGCTTTTACACTTTGGTCAATTTTTTCAACATATCCAGAAACTCGAGAAGTGATATTTGATGGTAGTTATGTGAGTGATTCTCTATCACACCTATTGAAATTATTTGCCGTGCTTATAGTTGCTGTAGTTTTTTTCTATTCTCGTGATTATTTAAGACACAATAATCTGATGCGTGGAGAATATTATTTATTAGGCATGTTTGGGCTCTTTGGGATGATGGTCATGATGTCCGCTTACAGTATGCTGACAATGTATTTAGGCCTCGAAACCTTGTCATTATCCTTGTATGTGTTGGTAGCGATCGATAGAGACTCTACAAAGTCAGCAGAAGCTGCAATGAAATTTTTTGTCTTAGGAGCCATAGCATCAGGTATTTTGTTATTTGGTATCTCATGGGTCTATGGCGTTACATCGACACTTCAATTTAATGAGATAAGTTTTGCTATTCAGCAGAACCCGGGGATCAATGGAGTGCCATTATGGTTTGGTTTGGTATTCATTATTGTCGGTCTTGCTTTTAAATTCGGAGCTGTACCATTTCATATGTGGCTGCCTGATGTTTATCAAGGCGCTCGTTCCTCTGTCACGCTTTATATTGCTTCAGCACCAAAACTTGCTGCACTTGCTCTAATCCTGAGAGTGCTCTCGGATAGTTTTGGTGATTTACATGAAATTTGGCAAACTATGATTTTAATCATTGCAGTTCTATCTCTAGTAATTGGTAACATTGTTGCCATCGCTCAGAATAATATCAAACGAATGTTGGGTTATTCAGCCATTGCACATGTAGGATTTATTTTGGCAGCTATTTTTACCGGAACACAGCATGGTTATTCTGCTGCACTGTTTTATACAATAACCTACGTGATCATGGCTCTCGGTGCGTTTGGCATGTTGCTTCTATTGAGTAGAGAAGGCCTTGACATAGAAGTCATTTCTGATTTTAAGGGTCTTAATGAACGCAATCCGTGGTTTGCCCTTGTAATGTTGTTTTTTATGTTCGGGATGATAGGCGTGCCGCCTTGGGTTGGATTTTTTGCCAAGTTAGCTGTCATTAATTCAGTGCTAGAAATAGGTTATTTTTCCATTGCTGTGTTAATGGTTTTAATGTCCGTTGTTGGAGCTTTCTATTACCTTCGAATTATATGGTACATGTATTTTGAAAAAGCAATTGATAAATCACTACTTCAGGTTAGTCTAGATATGAAAGTTTTATTAAGCTTTAATGGAATGGCGGTGTTAGTTCTAGGGATCTTTCCAAGCTGGTTACTACAAATATGTAGAAATATTATTTTTGTGTAATCTTTTTATTGCTTACTGACTCAGGTATTTGTATGATCCTGAATAACTGATGCGGGGTGGAGCAGTCTGGCAGCTCGTCGGGCTCATAACCCGAAGGTCGTAGGTTCAAATCCTACCCCCGCTACCAAATCTAAGTAGTAGTGTTTAGATGAAAAAATATCCCATTACGTCTTTTTTGTTACTGTTTTTTTTGCTGGATTCTTATTCTAAAATAACAATCTTAAAACTAACGTTAGCTGATGAAACTAATGTACCACCATTATCAGGAAACTGGATAAGAGGTGATTTTGTTGGTCTTGGAGAGAGCGGGGATATAGATCCTGGGATTTTGACTCAGGAAGGGAGGCGTCGCTGGGATGCTTATAATTTTAAGGTAGATGACCCTTCTTATAAGTGTATACCAGCGAGTTGGACCCGTGTTTGGCTTAACCCTAATGTCGTTGTGAAAATCAGCCAAACTGACGATGAAGTTCGTCTAAAATATGAGTTTATGGATCTGGATCGAGTTATTCCTTTGGGCGATCCAGTTAATCAGTCTGTTGAGCGTTTTAATACTAAAGGAATCCCTACACTCGGCTATTCTTTTGCATGGTATGAAGCGGACACACTTGTTATCGATACTATCAACATTTCCCGTGGGNACATATCNACGATTGCGGATTGGGCAGGGCTTCCACAAAGCCGATTTATGCATACGGTAGAACGTATTAGTAAGTCAAAGGATATACTCAATATTGAAATTACNCATGATGATTCGATTATCTTTAATCAACCNTTCGTGACTACAATTAGTTATGTGCCGACAGACTATCAACTCATGAAGTATAATTGCGATCCAGAGGAAGCGAGTATTGTTGAACCAAATTCTTGAGATCAACCAATGATCATAAAGAACATGATTATTGTTTTTTTATTACTACTGATTGCCCCGGGAATAGTATTTTCACACCATTCTGTTTCACTTAATTTTGATCAAAGNNAAGAACTNACTCTTACAGGAAAGCTAACAAAAATCAGTTGGCGTAATCCTCATTCCCATTTCAGGCTTGAAGTATTAGATGAAAACGGNGTAACTACTGAATGGCTTATAGAAATGGGTGCGTTGAACACAATGAAACGGGTTGGTTTTAAGATGGAGCGTTTTGTTATATTGAAGCCTATTTCTATCACGGGATGGGAAGGCGTTCGAAACAATTCGCTCTTCCTCCTAGAAGCAACGTTGCATGATGGAACCAGGCTAATTTGTGCAGGAGCATCATGTTCACAGGAGCGCTAATTCATACAAATCAGTGATTAATGTGGTTATACTTATGTTACAACTTAATTGCATTTAGGTAGATTTTTATGGATTCTAAAAAACTTAACAAACTTCGCGAAAAGTATTTAGATTCGGGATCACAAGTTTTTGATCCAAAATTTAAAAAAGTGGCTGACTATCAATTTAATCCTGAAGGAGTTCGTTTTTTACCCTTTGGAGGTATTCCGACACTACTTGATGCGCCTCAGTCTAATAAATTAGATGATTTAGATATCGCTCTTATTGGTGTCCCAATGGATCTGGGGACTACAAACAGAAGTGGTGCAAGATTTGGACCTAGAGCAGTTCGTGGTATAGAAAGAGTAGGGCCTTATAATCATAATTTAGATGTATTACCGTTTAAAAATAAAAAGTGTGCAGATATTGGCGATGTACCCTTTAGGAGTCGTTTTAAATTAGATTCATGTATAGAAGATATCGAGAAGTTTTATCATAAGGTTGTTGATGCGGGAGTTATCCCTCTGACGGTTGGGGGTGACCATTCCATAACACATCCAATTTTAAAAGCTGTAGGCAGGAACGAAGCTGTGGCCTGCATACATATAGATGCTCATTGTGATACCTCAGGCGAATATGAAGGTACAAGATTTCAGCATGGAGCTCCTTTTCGTAATGCAGTTCTTGATGGAGTGCTAGATCCTGAAAAAACAATACAAATTGGCATTCGGGGTAATTCAGAATTTCTTTGGGAGTTTTCTTATGAATCAGGAATGACAGTTATTCATGCTGAGACATTTGCTGAAATGGGCGTACAAGCTGTCATTGAGTTAACGGTTAAGTTGGTTGGAAATTCACCCGTGTATGTTAGTTTAGATGTAGATGGTATAGACCCATCATTCGCGCCTGGAACGGGTACGCCTGAAGTTGGAGGGTTAACTCCACGGGAAGTTCAGATACTTCTAAGAGGTTGCTCAGATTTAAACGTGATAGGCGGAGATGTCGTAGAAATAGCACCGCAATATGATGCCACGACAAATACTGTGCATGTAGGGGCACAAATGTTGTTTGAAATTTTATCTATGATTGCTAAGAATTAAATAACAAAATATGTAAGGATTATTGCAGAACAATGCTTATTTGACGTATAATGAACAAGCAGTATGAGGTTTTTAACATGATCATACTGCTGGTGGTAAAAAATACCCCGCTTAGGGGTTTTTTATTATCTGTAAACGATGGTTTGTTAAAAGATAATAACTATCATAATGGGCTATAAGCCCATTTTTTATTTGTAAAACAGTAATATATATCAATAAATTAAATAAATTATGAAGTTAAATGATCTAATAAAACCTGCTGTAGAGAAAATGGGTTATGAATTGACTGATATTGAAATAAAAACTCAAGATCGCGAACAATTAGTCTCTATATTTATTGATAATTTAACTGGAATAAATATTGAAGATTGTGAAATTGTAAGTCGTCAGATCAGTCTTTTATTAGATGTTGAAAACCCAATATCAGGGAAATATACGCTAGAAGTATCATCACCTGGTTTAGATAGAAAATTAACAAAATTTAATCATTTTAAGAGATTTATAGGAAATGAACTTCGGATAAAGCTTTTGCGATCGATGGATGGTAGAAGAAACTTTCGAGGTAAATTGCTTGCTGCTAATAAAGAAAGTATTAAAGTTCAAGTTGATGATCAATTGTATAAATTGCCAATTGATATGATTGAAATAGCACGTTTGGTGCCACTAATCTAATGATCCGGGAGCTATTAAAGTGGAGAAGTTAGTAAAATGAGTAAAGATATCCTTGTAGTTGCAGAGGCTGTCTCAAATGAAAAAAATGTCGATAAAGAAGTCATTTTTGAAGCAATTGAGGCTGCCCTTGAATCAGCGACACGAAGAAAACATTCTGAAGACATAGATGTCAGAGTTTCAATAGATAGGGAAACCGGTGATTATGAAACATTTAGACGCTGGTTAGTTTTTGCTGACGATTCAACTGAACTCGAAACTCCTGATCACGAATTACGCATGATCGATGCTGTTGATATCGACAAAAATGCTCAACCAGAAAGTTATGTTGAAATCCCCATGGAGTCAGTTGAATTTGGACGTATTGCAGCACAGACAGCAAAACACGTGATTGTACAGAAAGTCCGTGAAGCAGAGCGTCAATTAGTTATTGAAGAATATAAAGATCGTGAAGGCGAATTACTATCTGGTTTAATTAAACGCGTCGACAGACAAGGCGTTTATGTTGATTTTGGAGGAAACTCTGAAGGTTTCATTCCACGTGATCAAATGATAGTTAGAGAGCCTGTTCGCCCACATGATCGAATAAAATCACTCCTTATAGAAGTAAGAGAAGAGCCAAAAGGTCCTCAGTTGATTCTTTCTCGTACATCTCCATTATTTTTAATTGAATTATTTAAGATAGAAGTACCAGAAGTTGGTCAGGGTCTTATCGAAATATTAGGTGCGGCTAGAGATCCTGGTTTCAGGTCAAAAATTTCAGTAAGGAGCAATGAATCAAGGATTGACCCAGTCGGGGCATGTGTCGGAATGAGAGGTTCAAGAGTTCAAGCTGTATCTAATGAGATAGCGGGNGAAAGAGTTGATATTATTTTGTGGGACGATAACCCTGCTCAATTTGTAATTAATGCTATGTCGCCTGCTGAAGTAATCTCAATAGTAGTTGATGAGGACTCACATTCTATGGATATCGCTGTAGATGAAGAAAAGTTATCACAAGCGATAGGCAGAGGCGGGCAAAATATTCGCTTAGCTAGCGCATTAACAGCTTGGGAATTAAATGTAATGACCGAGGTCGATGCAGAACAAAAAAATGAAGCTGAAAGTCGTGAAACTATTGAAATGTTTTCTAAGCAACTTGATGTTGATGAAGAAGTGGCACTTATTTTAGTGCAGGAAGGGTTTTTAACTATTGAGGAGGTCGCTTATGTTCCGTCTTCTGAGTTAATAGAAATAGAAGAATTTGATGAAGATATAGCGAATGAACTTAGAAATCGTGCACGAGATCTATTATTAACTCAAGCTATTCTTGCAGAAGAAAAAATAGATCAAGCTGAACCAGCAGATGATTTGCTTAAATTAGAAGGAATGGATAAAAATCTTGCTTTTAAACTAGCAAGTGAAGGGATAGTGACTAGAGAAAATTTAGCAGAACTAGCAACAGATGATTTGTTAGATATTAAAAGTATGGATAAAGATGTTGCAGATGCATTAATTATGAAAGCGCGTGAGCATTGGTTTGAGGATAATAACGAGGTAGATGGGTAATGAGAATTATAAGGAAATCCAGTGGCTGAAGTTACAGTATCTCAATTTGCTGATGTCCTCAAAGTTCCTGTTGAGACACTTTTATCTCAACTTGAAAATGCAGGTATCAAAGTAACTGGTAGTGAAGATAAGATTAGCGAAGATGCAAAATTACTACTATTAACTTACCTCAGAAAAAGTCATGGAGAGAATGATGGTGGCAGGGCAGGCGCTGCTCCAGAGAAAATTACTTTAAAAAGAAAATCTCAATCAGAAATAAAGTTGTCAGGCTCCCAGGGGCGCTCCAGGACAGTTAATGTGGAAATTAGAAAAAAGAGAACATATGTACAAAGAGATGTCCTAGAAGCCGACGCAATAAAAAAACAGGAAGCTCTTGATAAAGAAATCAGAGAAAAAGAAAATACTGAGATTGAAAAAAAGAAGAATGATGAATCAGAAATAAAAAAAGAAGAGCTAGAACAAAAAAAGAAAATAGCTGCTGCTGAAAAGCAGAAAATTGAGGATCTTGAAAAATCAAAACCAAAACAGCCATTAAAGACTGAAAAAGAAGAAAAGAGTAAAGATGGTCAGAAAGAATCNCCATCTAAAAAAGATCTTAAGCAAAAAAAACAGAGTAGAAAAAAACTAAAATCGTCAGAAACCCGATATGGACGTAAAGAACTTCATGTTGCTGACCATAAAAGTGGAAGAAGAAAAAGAAAGACAGTAGTAAGGAGAAGACGCGTATCAGTTGCAAGTGATGGCCAACATGGATTTGAAAAACCCACTGAACCTGTAGTCCATGAAGTTTATATACCAAGTAATATAGCTATATCTGATTTAGCACAAAGAATGGCTATAAAAGGAAATGAGTTAGTCAAAGCATTATTTGATTTGGGCGTTATAGTTACTATTAATCAAATTATCGATCAAGATACGGCTATACTCGCTGTAGAAGAACTTGGGCATGTCGCAAAAGCGACACAAGATGAAGATATCGATATTTCTTTTATATCTGATGATGAGGCAAAAGGCGAATTAAAATTAAGGCCACCCATTGTGACTATGATGGGGCACGTTGATCACGGCAAGACATCTATGCTTGATTATATTAGAAAAACCAAAATAACTGATCGAGAAGCCGGGGGCATTACCCAGCATATTGGGGCCTATAATGTTGAAACAGATAAAGGAGCAATTACTTTTCTTGATACTCCAGGACACGCTGCATTTACAGCGATGCGCGCCAGGGGCAGTCAAGCGACTGATATAGTTGTTTTAGTTGTTGCTGCTGATGATGGGGTAAAACCTCAAACAACCGAGGCGATTAATCATGCCAGAGATGCTGACGTTCCAATCCTTGTAGCTATAAACAAGATAGATAAAGAAAATACAGATATAGAACGCATTAAAAACGACTTATCTTCTCATGAAATCATTTCAGAAGAATGGGGGGGTGAACATTTGTTCGTAAATGTGTCAGCTAAAACTGGAGAGGGTATCGATGCTCTTCTTGATGCAATTTTGTTGCAAGCTGAGGTTATGGATCTTAAGGCAATTTACGATGGCTCAGCTAAAGGGATTGTGATTGAGTCAAGCCTAGAAAAAGGGCGAGGTTCTGTTGCTACTTTATTAGTTCAATCAGGATCTTTGAACCATGGCGATATGATTATTGCGGGTAAAGAATTTGGTCGAATAAGAAATATGTTTAATGAATCACAAAATGTAATTAAGGTCGCTGGTCCATCTATTCCTGTAGTTGTACTAGGATTATCAAATTCTCCAATTTCAGGCGATGATTTCTTGGTTGTCAAAGATGAACGTAGAGCTAGAGAAGTTGCTGAGATTAGGCAAAGTAAATCAAGAGAATCAAATCTTGCAGAAAGAAAAATAGCTAATACTGAAGAAGCTTTTACACAAATGACACAAGATGATGAGAAATTTGTGCCAATATTGATTAAATCTGATGTCCACGGGAGTGCGGAGGCATTAAAAGACGCATTAGTAAATCTCTCAACTGATGANGTAANAGTTAAAGTTATTTCGTCTGGTATAGGAGGTATTACTGAATCTGATGTNNTTTTAGCNGATGCTTCAAAATCAATAATTATAGGTTTTAATGTTAGAGCTGATGCANCAGCAAGGTTATCTATCAAAGANNCGGGTGTTGATGTTCGTTACTATAGTGTGATTTATGAAGCTATTGACGATGTTAAAATTGCAATGGGNGGNCTATTATCTCCTGAAATACGTGAAAATATTGTTGGTTTAGCTGAAGTTAAAGANGTATTTAAATCACCAAAACTTGGCAACATTGCNGGATCTATAGTAATCGAAGGNCATGTAAAAAAATCTAATCCAATTAGAGTGCTTAGAGACAATGTTGTTATTTACGAAGGTGAATTAGANTCNTTNAGNCGATTTAAAGATGATGTAAATGAAGTGCAATCTGGAACCGAATGCGGTATTGGTGTAAAAAATTATAATGATATTAAAATCGGCGATCAAATTGAATGTTATGAACAACTTGAAGTAGCAAGAACNATTGANTGATTTTATTAATAAAATATANNATATCTAATGCCAAAAGAATTTTCGAGAAATAAGAGNNTAGGCTCTCAGATATTAAGAATATTGAATGAGAAGGTTCAATANGAAGTNAGGGATCCAGCATTGAAAAATGTTTCGTTTACAAGCATTGAATTATCTAAAGATTTNAGTGTAGCTAAAATTTATTTTAGTCACATAAAATTAAANATTGACCCACACATGATATTAAAGGGCTTACAAAGAGCTAATGGGTTTTTACGTACAAAAATAAGTAAAAATATTGATATGAGAATAGTCCCGGAATTACATTTTTTCCATGATGATAGTATTGTTAGAGGCATTGAAATAACCAAACTAATAGATAGCCTCGATAATCAATCTAAAACATATAAATAAGATNAACATCATTTCGTATTTAAAACGTGNCGATAAAAAAAAATATTCATGGTTTATTACTTTTANACAAAAGTACTGGCATGACTTCCAATCAAGCATTGCAAAANGCTAAGAAGATATTTCATGCNCATAAAGCTGGTCATACTGGTAGTCTAGATCCATTAGCAACTGGAATGCTACCTATTTGCTTTGGCGAGGCAACTAAAGTATGTCCATATTTACTTGATTCTGATAAAAAATACCAAGTAACAGCTAAACTTGGCGAAACTACAGATACAGGAGATAGTGATGGGGTAATTATTAAAACCATGCCGATTACAGAACGTGATTCGAAATATTGGAAAAAAATATTTAAACAGTTTATTGGTGTGATAGATCAAATTCCTCCAATGTATTCGGCCTTAAAAAAGAATGGTAGACGTCTCTATCAATTAGCACGAAAAGGAGAAACTATTGATAGATGTCCTCGTAAGATAACTATTTATAAAATAAATTTACTTAAACATTCACTTGATAGGCTTGTATTTCATGTGCATTGCTCTAAGGGTACATATATACGTACTTTGGTTGAAGATATTGCAAGAGCAGCTGGCACTGGGGCACACGTAACTAAATTACATCGAGAATCAGTTGGACATTTTGAATCAAAAAATATGACTGATTTAGAAAATCTAAAAAAAGTAGCTAATATTGATTATGAATCTCTTAAATCATTTCTTTTACCTCCTGACGTAGTATTTATGAACTGGCCTTCAGTACGTCTAGATTCAATGGGATTAAATAAATTTTTATGCGGACAAGTTGTTAAGATAGATGAAGCCATTAAAGGCTATGTGAGGGTATATAGAGATGATAGTTTTTTTGGAATTGGTGAATTGCAGGAGGCATACATACTCCAGCCTAAAAGGATTTTCCACTTAAATACGAAATAAGGTATCTACAATTCAAATTTTTGATTATAAATTTAAAACTTTTTTCATCTAAAGCTGTTACTTCTTCTTTTGAAGGGCTAGAATAGCGCGCCTAGTTGAAGAGAAATATAATAGGAATATTGGAGTTTCTTAAAATGTCACTATCAAGTGAAAACAAAAGCAAAATTATAAAAGAATTTGCAAGAGGCGATTTAGATACGGGATCGCCAGAAGTGCAGATCGCTTTATTATCAAAACGAATTTCAGAATTAGCCGATCATTTTGATAAAAATATTAAAGACCATCATTCACGCCAAGGTTTACTTAAAATGGTAAGTAAAAGGCGTAAATTATTAGATTATCTTAAAAAATATGATCAAGGTCGATATAGAGAAATAATTTCTCAACTTGGTCTTCGTCGCTAACCAATTGTTGATAAATTTAATTAACACACTAAAAAGTAATTCGGGAATATTACTTTTTGTCCAACATAAATTATGAGAATATAAAGTGAAAGCAATAAATAAAACATTTAAATTCGGGCAGCATTCTATTTCAATTGAAACGGGAGCAATCGCAAGGCAAGCAGATGGCGCTGTCCTTGTTAATATGAATGATACGGTTGTACTTGTAACCGCTGTCGGTAAAAAAACTGCAGAACCTGGGAGAAATTTTTTCCCGTTAACTGTCAATTATCAGGAAAAAACATATGCTGCCGGTAAAATACCAGGTGGCTTTTTTAAACGTGAAGGAAGACCTAGTGAAAAAGAAACTCTTACTTGCAGGTTAATAGATCGACCAATTCGTCCGCTCTTCCCAAAAGAATTCACCAATGAGGTACAAATTATAGCTACAGTGGTTTCTATGAATCCAGAAGTTAACCCCGACATTCCTTCCATAATAGGCGCATCAGCAGCATTAGCAATTTCCGGAATGCCATTCGAAGCTCCGATTGGAGCAGCGAGAGTTGGATATATCAATGGAGAATATATTTTAAATCCTGATGCAGAAAATCTTAAAGAGTCTGATTTGGACTTGGTCGTGGCTGGAACTTCAGAAGCTATTTTGATGGTCGAATCTCAAGCGAA
>PBBK01000022.1 GCA_002717685.1 Gammaproteobacteria bacterium
CAAAGCTGAACCCAAATCAGCCGAAGAAGAACCACCAGCTGAGACCAAAGCTGAACCCGAATCAGCTGAAATAAAAAAAGAATAATTTTATATATTTTATGTTCGTGTAAGATTTGGGGCAGATGACTCAAAGTGAAGAAAAGTTGAATGAACCAGTTATCCTAGCAAAGATAACAGGCCATTATGGTGTAAAAGGATGGCTAAAAATATTTTCTTATACCGATCCACAAACTGCGATATTAAATTATCAGAAATTTCTAATATACAAATATGGATATTGGGAGAACATTCTAATAAGCGAAGCTAAGAAACATGGAAAAAAGATAATAGTTAAGATTAAAGGGATTGATGATCGTGAAATAGCAGAAGATTTTATTGGTTTAAAGATAGGTATTTTTAGAGAAAAATTACCTACACTCGAAGGTGATCAATATTACTGGGCTGATCTAGAAGGTCTTAAGGTAATTGATAGCGCCGGAAAACTTTTGGGGAAGGTATCGTATATATTAAAAACTGGAGCTAATGACGTGCTGGTGGTTCAAGAAGAAAATGCAGAAAAAGAGATATTAATTCCTTTTGTTTTTGGTAACGTGATTCTAGATGTAAATCTTTCTGAGAGTGAAATTAAAGTAGATTGGCAATGGGATTAATATTATGAATATAAGAATTATTAGTCTCTTCCCGAAAATGATAGAAGATGTTCTCCAATATGGAGTTTTAGGAAGAGCAAAGAAAAATAATCTACTATCTTTCAAGTATATAAATCCTAGGGATTTTTCAAAAGATACACATCGGACTATTGATGATCGGCCCTATGGAGGTGGACCTGGTATGGTTATGAAATATGAACCATTATCTTTAGCTATNAAGAGNGCAAAAGAGGGTTTATCAGATNCTTGTCCAGTTATATGTTTAGGNCCCCAAGGTAAATTATTTGATCAGGAGNCAGCAAAACGCTTTTCTAGATTGCCAGGTTTTATTTTAATTTCAGGNNGATATGAAGGTATTGATGAACGGATTATAGAATCATTTGTTGATGAAGAACTATCAATTGGTGATTTTGTTTTAAGCGGTGGGGAGATACCAGTTTTAGCAGTTATAGATGCGGTTGCACGTTTAATTCCTGGAGTACTCGGTGATGAATCATCTGCGAAACATGATTCATTTATGAGTGGTATTTTTGATACTCCCCACTATACTAGGCCAAAAGAAATTGATGGACAATCTGTTCCAGAAGTACTGCTATCAGGTGATCATGAGCGTATAATTAAGTGGAGAGCGGAGCAAGCTATAGGAAGAACTTACTTACGTAGGCCAGATCTTATAAAAAAACTAAATCTAAATGAAGATCAAAAGACAATGATAGAAGAATATTTGAAAAACCATCTTTTATATGATCAATAGTTTATAGTCCTTTCTGAAATAGATATAACTAGGTATGAAAAAATGAGTAATTTGATTGATGCTCTAAATAAAGAGCAAATGAAAAAAGAAATCCCAGAATTTTCACCTGGGGATACTGTTATTGTTCAGGTTAAAGTAAAAGAAGGAAAACGTGAGCGATTACAAGCTTATGAGGGAGTCGTTATCGCAAAACGTAACCGTGGATTAAATTCTTCATTTACAGTACGTAAAATATCACACGGAGAGGGTGTTGAAAGGGTTTTTCAAACCTATAGCCCTGTCGTTAATGAAATTAAAATTAAACGCAAAGGTGATGTTCATAAGGCAAAGTTATACTATTTGCGTGAGAGGAGTGGTAGATCTGCAAGGATAAAAGAAAAAATTTAGCGCTTAGAAATTTATTCTTCGATTTTGTTATCGAATGCAATATTGCTTCTTTTTAAAATTATTACGTTAAAATTACTTAAACACATAATGGTCAATAATTAATGAGCATATTTCTTAGAGAAAAAATATTGCGGAAGTTAATGCTGGTTTTATTAATATCAGTATTCCCATTTTTTTCTGGTTGTACTGTTCTTTTTTCCTCTGTTGTAAGCGATTTTTCTGATAATTTAATGGCAGCTGTTCAAAATCAACATGATCCAGAAGTTGTAAGAGATGGCGCTCCTGCTTATATGTTACTGTTGGATAGTTTTATAGAAGGAAACCCCAATAACCCAGTTCTATTATCTGTGGCAGCAAATATTTATGCTTCGTATGGTAGTGTATTTTCTTCAGATGTTGAAAGGGCATCTCGATTAACACAGCGTGCGCTTGAATATGGTAACAAAGCCTTATGTATTTCGTATGCACCCTCGTGTAATTGGCAAGGGATGGACTACATGGATTATGAAGCAACCTTAACTGATTTAAATGCAAAGCACTCTAGTATGATTTTTGCGCATGGAGTCGCTTCACTAGCTTATGTACGTGCACACAGCAGTGATTGGAATGCTATTGCACAATTACCATATATAGAAGCGTTACTAAAAAAATATATTGAAATAGGGGGGGAAGATATTGATACAATTTATACTTATCTTGGAATTCTCGTTACTCTGAGACCTCCCGCTCTTGGTGGGGAACAAGAAAAGGGTAAGCAATATTTTGAGAACGCAATAAAAATAAGTTCGGGAAAAAACTTAAGCACAAAAGTTGAGTATGCTCGAGGATATGCTCGCCCACTTTATGATCGAAAGCTGCATGATAGGCTATTAAATGATGTAGTTTCTGCAAATCCTAGAGTTTTAGGCTACACATTAACAAACGTTCTGGCACAAAGGGAAGCCAAGGAATTATTATCTTCAGCCGATGATTATTTCTAAAGTTTATCTTTTATCAATGCAAGTTTCTGAATGAGAGATTTTAGATGCGAAAGTTAACTTTTTCTTTAGTTTTTTTAGGAATTCTATTTAGTAAATCATCTTTCTCGCAAACCTTGATTAAGATTGCCACACTTGCACCACAGAATACAGCCTGGGCAACTCATTTTCAGTCAGCAGCAGCAGAAATAAGTGAGTTAACTGATAATCGGGTAAAACTTAAGTTTTATTGGGGAGGTTCCCAAGGCAATGAAAAAAAAGTTTTGCAAAAAATAAAGATAGGCCAACTTCATGGAGGTACTTTTACTCCAACAGATTTCCAAGAAAGATATCCTGATGTAAATATTTATGGGCTTCCATTCCTATTCAAAAGTACAGATGAAGTTAATTTTGTTAGAGAAGTCCTAGATAAAAAAATGGAAGAAGGCTTTAAGAAACTTGGTTTTGAAATATTTGGTTTTGCTGGCGGTGGTTTTGCATACATTATGTCTAACAGACCAGTCATAAGGTATTCTGACATGACAAATAAAAAAATATGGATACCACAAGGCGATTTGATTAGCTATCAAACAATGAAGGCTCTCAATTTAGTTCCAGTACCATTAGTCCTCACCGATGTTCTTACTGCGCTCCAAACAGGCTTGATTGATATTGTATCAATTCCTCCAGTTGTTGCTTTAGCCCTACAGTGGCACACAAAAATAAAATATATTACAAGAGTACCTGTTTTATATGCTATGGGATTTATGGCAATTGATAATAAAATTATGAATAAAATAAGCGCTGAAGATAAAAACGTACTATCTAAGATTCTAAGAGAGACATATGCATCAGTAGATGCATCAAACAATAAAGATACAACAGACGCGATAAATGCACTCTTTAATGTAGGTATTGAAGAAGTGGATGCAATTCCGGATGAAATTGAGGATATTAGGCAATCAGCATTACTTGTTAATCAAAAGATGGCTGAAGAAGGCATGTTTTCCAAGAAATTATTCGATGAAATTCAAATTCTTATAGAACAGTACCGGCAAAACCAAAAACACCATTTTTAGCATAATGTTAGAGCGAATAAAAAAGTGGAGTATTTCAATCGAGAATACTATCTTGGCTATTTTATTTTGCTTGATGATTTTTCTCGCAATAAGCCAAATAATTCTTCGCATTTTTTTTAGTTCAGGCTTTGTATGGGCCGATGAATTAATTAAATTTTTAGTTCTTTGGATTTCGCTCATTGCTTCTATTTCAGCGGTAAGCAGTGATCGTCATCTCCGTATAGATTTAGTATCACATTTCATTCCTAAGGATTATTTTCCTTTTATTCGCATCGTTATTGATCTCTTTTCTTCAATCATATGTGGATTAGTTTCATGGCAAGCATATCGATTTCTACGTCTATCTATAGAATTTCAAGAAACTGTTTTGGTCAATATACCTGCATGGATAATATATCTCGTATTACCATTTGCATTTTTGGTTATGTCTTACCGGTTCTTTTTATCTTTTTGTCATCAGATATTTAAGATATATAAACTGAAAAAATTATGATTTTATTTCCAATTATTCTTCTCATATTGGGCATTTTTGGTGCCCCTTTATTTGCAGTTATAGCAGCTAGCGCCATGCTTGGATATCAACAAGAAGGGATTGATTTAATGGCTTTACCGATTGAGATTCTTGGAATTGCTAATATGCCATTTTTGTCAGCGATACCCTTATTTACATTTGCAGGATATTTACTTAGCGAAAGTGGAGCACCAAAGAGACTGGTTAGAATTACCAATGCAATTTTAGGTTGGATGCCAGGGGGATTGGCTTTAGTTTGCCTTGCGGCTTGTGCTTTTTTCACTGCTTTTACAGGGGCTTCAGGNGTTACAATAATTGCTTTAGGAGCCTTTCTATATCCCGCGCTTCGGCAGGATGGCTACGAAGAAAACTTTAATTTAGGATTAATCACAACTTCAGGTAGTCTCGGTTTATTATTTGCTCCATCTCTACCGCTTATCCTTTATGGCGTTATCGCAGGTGTATCAATAGATAATCTTTTCCGATCAGGAATTTTACCTGGTTTGCTAATGCTAGTTTTTCTGTCTGGATATAGTTTATGGGTATGTAAGGAAAACAAAAGAACCTTAAAACCTTTTAGTGCAAAGGAGTTGATTAGTTCTTTTCGGGAGTCAATTTGGGAGATTCCTTTGCCTTTTATTGTTTTAGGCGGAATATATTCAGGTTATTTCGCAGTTTCTGAAGCTGCTGCCGTAACAGCGTTGTATGTTTTAATAGTAGAAGTATTGATATTAAGNGANATTAAAATCCGTTCATTAGCACGTATTATGAGCGACTCAATGATACTTGTCGGAGGAGTGTTAATTATTTTAGCCGTATCTCTCGCTTCAACCAATTACATGATTGATACCGGAGTNCCTGAGAAGTTGTTATCCTATATNACCGANGTTGTATCCGACAAAAATCACTTTTTAGTTCTATTATTATTNTTCTTATTAATTCTTGGGGCTATTCTTGATATTTTTTCAGCCATTGTTCTTGTTGTTCCTATTATTATTCCTATAGCAGTTCAATATGGTATAAATGAAATTCACCTTGGAATAATCTTTTTAGCNGCTATGCAACTTGGGTACTTNACGCCACCTGTCGGGTTAAATCTTTTTATTGCTAGCTATCGTTTTAAAAAACCAATTTTAGATGTTTATAAGGCAACATTTCCGTTTTTAGTTATTCTTTTTATAACTGTTATAATTATTACATTCTTACCGAGTCTTTCTTTAGTATTACTTCCAGATTAGCTTTTTTTTAAGATATAGTNTGATCAATAGGAGAGTATTAAGTTGAGCATTAAAAATAAAATAAAAACTTTTTTTTCTAAATTATTGTTGGGTCTAGATGGATTTAGAAAATTGCTACACTTATTTTTTCTTATGTTTATATTCTTATTTATTATTGGAGGATTATCAAATAAGATTATGATTATTAAAGATAATTCCACACTAGTGATTGCACCGATTGGTAATCTTGTAGAACAATATGAAGGAGATCCTTACGATCGTGCGCTGTCAGAAATATTAGGCGATGAGTCTCAACAAGTTTTAGTGCAAGACATCATTGATTCTTTAGAACTTGCTAAAAATGACCCTCGCATAAATTCTGTTGTTTTTGAATTGGATGGTTTAGCTAATTCCATAATGAATTCAAAACTTGAGCGTATTGCTGTTGCTATAAAAGAATTTCGTAAAACTTCAAAACCTGTTTTTGCTTTTGCTAATTATTATAATCAAAACGCTTATTATTTGGCTGCTCATGCAAACAAAATTTATATGGATCCCAATGGAATTATTATGTTTCAAGGATTTGGTTCATATGTGAACTATTACAAAAATCTCATAGAAAAATTAAAAATTGATTGGAATGTTTTTCGAGTTGGAACTCATAAATCTGCTGTTGAGCCATTTATTCGTAATGACATGTCTGAAGAAGATCGCTCATCTCGTCTGAAAATATTAAATGAACTTTGGAAAAAATATGAGAATGATATTTTAGAGAACCGATCATTATCTGATAATTCACTGACAAATTTTTCTCAAAACTTATTGAAATACATTGAAGAAGAGGATGCTGATTTTGCACAATTAGCTAAAAAATACGGATTTGTTGACGACCTTATAACTGAAATTGAATTTCATAAAAAAATGACATCTTTTTCAGAAACGGATATGCAAAATGAAAGAGGGTATCAATCAATCATGCTAATTGATTATTTAAGTAAATCTCAATCTTTAAGAATATCTGAAAATCAGGAAAAAAATATTGCCATTATTATTGCTTCAGGTGAAATATTACATGGAACCCAACCTCCAGGAACTATTGGTGGAAAATCTACGGCCAGNCTTCTTTTAGATGCTCGCNAGGATAAAACTGTGCAAGCTGTTGTTCTCCGGATTGATAGTCCGGGGGGNAGCGCCTTTGCATCAGATCAAATTTTAAANGAAATTGTAGCCCTGCAAACAGCAGGAAAGCCCGTTGTTGCNTCAATGAGCAGTCTTGCTGCGTCAGGNGGTTATTGGATTGCTATGGCTGCCGATAAAATTCTTGCAAGNGAGACTACAATTACGGGTTCAATAGGCATTTTTGGTATGTTACCTACATTTCAGAGATCTTTTGATGCTATCGGCATAGGGGCAGATGGAGTAGGTACATCACCATGGTCTAGAGAATTTCGTCTTGATCATAAAATGTCTCAAGATTCAAAGATTTTATTCCAGAAAATAGTTGATCAGGGATATGATAATTTCATAACGAAAGTTGCAAAATNTCGAAGGATGGATAAAGNGGATGTGGATACTATAGCGCAAGGNCAGATTTGGACAGGTAATAATGCACTAACTATGGGGTTAATTGATCAAATTGGTGATTTGGAAGAATCAATTNTAGAAGCCGCTAAGTTNNCTGGTATTGAAGAAGNTTATGGGCAAAAATATTTTGATAAAGAATTGACTCCTTCAGAACAGTTTACAATTGATTTTTTGAGTGGACTCAATCANTTTGGCTTCGATTTATCCTTTTTGAAGGGNCGCCATTCACCTTTGGATAATGTTATTGGTTTCTTTGAATCNATTTCATCATCATTATTGCGGTTTAATGATCCAAAAGGAATCTATGCTCACTGTTTTTGTTCGTTAGTGTTATAAGGCTCCAATCATCTGTATTTATGTTTAGAGAGACAGTACCACTGGTTGACAGGTTTGCGATTTTTTTTATAGATAGCAGGTTAATTAATTCAATAAGTCCTGGATTGTGACCAATAATCATTAAATTGTTAACNTCTTTGTTTTGTTCTTCAATAATACGTACAAGGTTATGGATATCGGCAAGATAAAGCCGGTCATCTTTAATTAATAAATTCTCACTGTATTGTATTGTTTTAGCTATAATCAATGCAGTTTCCCATGCTCTGGTTGCTGAGCTAGACAATATTTTTGAAGGTTTTATTNCAGCATCTCTTATTCTTTGGCTTATAAGTAACGCNTCGTTTCTTCCATTTTCTGTTAATGNCCGATTTTTATCGAGGTATTGTGCACCTTGCAGCGCTGATTCAGCATGACGAACTATAGTTAAGTTCTTCATATTGTTTTAACTACATTAATCCTGTTTGCAGTCGCGCTTCATCTGACATCATGTTTTGATTCCAGGGAGGATCAAAAGTAAGTTCAACATTAACTTTTTCAACAGTCGGAATTATGGCTATTTTTTCTTTCGCATCTTGAACTAAGATTTCACCCATACCGCATCCAGGTGCTGTAAGAGTCATATCAATGTTAATTACACGATTTCCATTTTTATTTACATCTATATCACATCTATAAATAAGACCTAAATCAACTATATTTATCGGGATTTCTGGGTCGTAGCAAGTTTTTAATTGATCCCAAACTACTTTTTCAAAATCTTTACTTGTTGCATTTGAGGGGATAGATGGTGGGAGCTCTACTTCTTTTCCTAATGCATCAGCATCAGAGCCAGAAATACGAAATAGATTTCCTTCAATATAGATTGTAAAGCTTCCGCCGAGTGATTGGGCAATAAAACCTGGAGTACCCTTTTTGAGTATTAATTTTTCACCAGCAGGGATAATCACCGCCTCTACATCACGGCTTAGAGTTACTGGTTCATTTGCATGGCCAAACATATAATTTATTCCGTTGAAACCAAATCATCGCTGTTAATTGCTGCTTTCAATGCATGCCAAGAAAGTGTTGCGCACTTTACTCTTGAAGGGAATCGTTTAACCCCACCTAAAGCCATTAATTTGCCAATATCTATTTTCTTGTTTGGATTTTCTTCTTGCTCTCTACCTGTAAGGTAGGAGAGAAATATATCAGAAAACTTTAATGCCTCATTTGTATTTTTTTCATTCATCATATCAGTTAACAAAGAAGCCGATGCAATAGAGATTGCACATCCAATACCTTCAAAAGATATTTTTTTTATTTCGTTTTTATTATTAATGTTGAGGTATATATTTAATTTATCACCGCAAAGAGGATTAATTCCTTGGGCAGAATGAGTGGCATCTGACATTTTACTAAAATTATGAGGAGCCCTAGCATGGTCTAGAATTAATTCTCTATAAAGCTCTTGGAGATTGTCAGTGTAGATATTATTGTTAGTCATATTTTAAAAATCTTTTTTGTTTTTCTTATGGCTGCAATTAAACGATCAATATCATCTTCATTACTATAAAGGCCTAACGATGCTCTAGCTGTTCCAGATATTCCATAAAAGTCCATGACAGGCATAGCGCAGTGATGCCCAGTTCGAATTGCTACTCCCTCATTGTCTAAGATACTTCCAACATCATGCGGGTGTATATCTTTTATAAGAAATGATTGCAAGCATGATTTTTTGGTGGCCGTACCTATAAGAGAAATACCCTCTATTTTTTTTAAATTATTAACCAAATATGAATGCAATTTTTCTTCATGAGCTTGGATTTTATCCAAACCAATATCACAAACATATTCTACTGCTTTTCCAAAACCAGCAGCTCCTGAAATATTCGGCGTTCCAGCTTCAAACTTAAAAGGCAATTTATTGAATGTAGTGCCAGAGAAACGCACTTCAAGTATCATGTCTCCACCTCCCTGGTAAGGAGGCATCTTTTCTAATAGTGCTTCTTTTCCATAAAGAACACCAATCCCAGTTGGACCATACATTTTATGGCTTGAAAATACATAAAAGTCAGCATCTATTTTCTGTACATCTATTTTTGTATGCGGAATTGCTTGAGCACCATCAATTAAAACTGGAATATTTAATTGGTGAGCTTTTTTTATGATTTGATTGATAGGTAAAATTGACCCAAGTGCATTCGACACATGGGCAATGGATAAGATTCGAACTTTTTCATCCAGTAAATCGATAAGCTTTTCTATTTCAATCTCACCTTTTTTATTCATGGGAGCAATGACAAGTTTTGCATTAGTTTGATCACAGAGTAGCTGCCAGGGGACTATATTTGAGTGATGTTCAAGGTGGGTAATAAGAATTTTATCGCCGGGTTTTATATTTGGTCTACAAAAACTTTGTGCCACAAGGTTAATTGATTCAGTGGTACCTCGAGTGAAAACAATTTCATCGGTTGTAGCTGAGTTAATAAATGTTGAAATATGCTTACGAGCGTTCTCATAAATATTTGTTGCTCGATGGCTTAGTGTATGTATGCCTCGGTGAACGTTAGCATGGTCTTCTTTTAAGTATCTTGAAATTTCATCAATTACAACCATGGGAGTCTGGCTTGATGCGGCAGTATCAAGATAAACAAGTGGATGATTATTAATTTTCTGATCCAATGATCGGAAATCATTGCGATAAGCATTGATACTCTTATGTGCATTATTTTGTGTTTTTAGATTATTCATATTCACATCTCATGAATTAATCTTAAAAATTTCTGTTTTAAAATATTTTCTAAATATTTTTTTACACTGCTAATTTCAATTTTATTAGTTATAAAATTAATAAATGAATTAGTTAATAAACGTTTAGCCTCAGCACGATTGATACCTCTAGTTTGCATGTAAAACAATAATTGTTTATCGATTTGACCAATTGTAGTGCCATGACTGCATTTAACGTCGTCTGCAAAAATTTCTAACTCAGGTTTCGTATTAATCTCAGCATTTTCAGATAAAAGGATATTCTTATTAGATTGATGTGCATCGCTGCCATCAGCATTTTTTTGGACAATAGCTTTGCCGTTAAAAATACAACGTGAATTTTCTCCGATAATTCCCCTATAGTTAATAATACTTTTTGTTTCTCCTATTTGATGATCTGCCACTATATGATTATCAATATGTTGATTNCTCTCTGAAAGATAGACTCCATTTATTTGAGCTTTNCCATCGATATCAATCATTGTAGTTATAACGTCATTTCTTATTAAAGATCCACCTATGTCAACGGAGGTATAGTTNAGAGCNGCATTTTTTTTAATTGTCACTAAAGTTTTTTCAAGTTGCATATGACAGTTACTTCTTTCTTGAATTTTTAAAAAATCAATTTGTGAATTCTCGAGTAATTCAATTTGAATTATTGAATTTGTAAATTTCTTTAAATCTCCTTTTGATATTTGCAATTCAATAATTTCTGCTTTTGAATTTTGGTTAGCATTAACTATTATTCTAGATTGAGAAATATGATTAGCACTTGTTGTTTCATCGAATAATAGAAAGGCAATAGGTTTTTCTATTTCTATATTTTTTTTAATATTAATTAATAAACCATCATCAAGAAGGGCGGCATTTAGGCTGGCCATGGGGTCATCNATATAGATACATGATTTGTCACTTATTTCAGAAAAGCGTTCAACGGTGAAGCCAGCATCCTTCATTGATTGAAATGGTGAAAGAAAATCTTCCCTTATAATCCCATTTTCAAGCACTATCCAATGCGCATCTATATTTTTAGTATATTTGGTAACTTCTGAAAAGTTTTTAGTATTATGAGAATTTTTTGGAATTCCTTTTTTTAACCAGGTATTGCTTAATTCTATTAGAGGAGATGGATCTGTAAATTTCCATTCTTCGTGATCAGAGGAAGGTATTCTGAATTGTCGAAATTTTTTCAGAGCAGTTTTACGAACTGATTTAAGGCTATTTATGGTCATGTCAAAGACTATTTTTTTTATATTTATTCTGAATCCATTCATAACCATTTTTTTCAAGTTCAATCGCCAGATGATGGTCCCCAGAATGGATAATTTTTCCTGCAGACAAGATATGAACATAGTCAGGTCTGACATAATTTAGTAGTCTTTGATAATGGGTGATAAGGACAATAGAGCGTTTTGGATGACGGACAGCATTAATACCTTCAGCAACTAAAACAAGGGCATCAATGTCTAAGCCAGAATCTGTTTCATCTAAAATTGATAAACTAGGTTCAAGTATTGTCATTTGTAATATTTCATTACGTTTTTTTTCTCCTCCTGAGAAACCTTCATTTACATTTCGATTAAGAAAGCTTGGATCTATATTTAGTTTTTCTATTGTTTTTCGAGCCAATTCTAAAAATTCAAATGCATCTATTTCATCTTTTTTTTGATATTTTAGTTTTGCATTTAATGCCGCTTTTAATAAATAACTATTATTTAATCCTGGTATTTCAACTGGATACTGGAATCCCATAAATATTCCTTCACACGCTCTATCTTCAGGCTCCATTTCGAGAAGATTTTTTCTCTTGTATGTTATCGAACCTTTAGTTACTTCATAGTCAGGATTTCCTGCTATTACTTGAGCAAGAGTGCTTTTTCCTGAGCCATTGGGCCCCATAATCGCATGAACTTCACCCTCGCCAATTGTTAAGGAGAGTTCATTTATTATTTTAGTTTTATCTAATTCTACTTGTAGATTTTTTATGTTTAGCATTTTTATCCAACTGCTCCTTCAAGGCTAACATTTACGAGGTTTTGGGCTTCAACAGCAAATTCCATAGGAAGTTCTTTGAAGACTTCCTTGCAAAATCCATTGACTATCATATTTACAGCATCTGTTTCTGATATCCCTCTTTGTTTGCAATAAAATAATTGCTCATCTGCTATCTTTGATGTTGTAGCTTCATGTTCTATTGTGGTATTAGGATTTTTTGATTCGATATAAGGTACAGTATGAGCTCCACATTTCTTTCCAATAAGTAACGAATCGCATTGTGTGTAGTTACGGGCATTTGTTGCCTGAGGGTATGCGCGAACTAAACCTCGATATGTATTTTGTGCAGAACCGGCTGAAACTCCTTTAGAAATTATCGTGCTTCTAGAATTTTTGCCAATATGAATCATTTTGGTGCCAGTATCAGCTTGTTGAAAATTGTTGGTTACAGCTACTGAATAAAATTCACCAACCGTATTATTACCACGTAAAACACAGCTTGGATATTTCCACGTTATAGCGGAACCAGTTTCAACTTGAGCCCAAGATATTTTTGAGTTATCTCCTCTGCAATCTCCTCTTTTCGTCACAAAATTATAGATTCCTCCTTTTCCTGAAGCATCACCTGGGTACCAGTTTTGTACAGTTGAGTATTTAATTTCTGCATCTTTTAGGGCGACCAACTCTACCACTGCTGCATGGAGTTGGTTTTCATCTCTCATGGGCGCTGTACAGCCTTCAAGGTAGCTTACATAACTCCCTTCATCTGCAATAATTAGCGTTCGTTCAAATTGACCTGTATTTGCAGCATTAATTCTGAAGTAAGTTGATAGTTCCATCGGGCATCTGACACCCTTTGGGATATAGACAAAAGATCCATCACTAAAAACTGCCGAATTTAAAGCTGCAAAAAAGTTATCCCTGTAAGGTACAACGCTTCCTAGGTATTTTTTTATTAATTCTGGATGTTTCACTACAGCTTCGGAAAATGGGCAAAAAATAACACCAGCCTCTGATAATTTCTTCTTAAAGGTTGTCGCAACTGAAACACTGTCAAAAACAGCATCAACAGCAACCCCTGCAAGTTTTGCATGTTCATGCAAAGGTATTCCTAGTTTTTCGTAGGTTTCCAGTAATTTTGGATCAACTTCATCAAGACTTTTTGGTTTTTCATCATCTGATTTTGGCGCCGAAAAGTATGAGATATTTTGATAATCAATTGGTTTGTAACGAACATGTGACCAAGTCGGTTCATCTAAGGTAAGCCAGTTTTTGTAAGCTTTAAGGCGCCATTTAAGCATAAAGTCAGGTTCATTTTTTCTAATTGAAATTCCCTCTACTATTTTTTCATTAAGCCCTGGAGGGAAACTATCTGATTCAATATCAGTGATGAAGCCATGTTCGTAGGTACGATTGATAAATTCATCAATTTCTTTATTACTCTTTGCCATTTAGTGAGCCTTAATATTTATTGGTATTCCAGAGAATTTAAGAGATGTTTTTCTATTTTGACCATTTCTAAGGTCAGTCAAACTGATGTTTTCGAGAGTATTACGAATAGCCCGATTAATTTTTTGCCATGCTTCTCCAACACCACATTGAGACTCCAAGCTACACGAATGGTAAGAAGCGCTACACTCAGTAATAGCAACAGGACCTTCAAAAGCATCAATGATTTCTGCAGCACTTATAGTCGAAGATTTTTTAGCTAGCGAGTAACCTCCTTGGGAACCTCTGATTGATGTAACCAGTTTAGCTTTATTTAATGTTTTTAGAAGTTTGCTAACAGTGGGTAAGTTTAAACCTGTCCTAGAGGCTATTTGTGAAGCGCTCATAACTGTATCTTTCCCATTGGCAAGATGGGCCAAAACAAAAATTCCATAATCAGTTAATTTTCTAATTCGTAACATAATTTTATAATAAGTTTAAATAGGACTATTTTAGTCCTATTTTATTTAAGTAGCTAGTATTTTATCCAAATTGAAATAAAATTCTTTCAAGTAATAGGGAGGAAGTAATAGAATATTGTTATGCTTATAGTGATCATTAAGACTTAGCATGGTCAAGAATAATATTATGGAGAAAATGCATGAACGTTAGTGAGTTAAACTCAATAGCAAAAGCCATGGTTTCAAATGGTAAAGGGATTCTAGCTGCCGATGAAAGCACTCCCACAATTAAAAAAAGATTCGATACTATAGGCGCTGAATCAACATTTGATACTCGTCAGCGTTATCGTGAAATGCTCTTCACAACTGAAGGATTAAATCAGTATATTGGCGGCGTTATTTTATTCGATGAAACTTTAAGACAAAGTACTACTGAAGATATTCTTTTTCCTAAGTATCTAAGTGATCTAGGTATTGTTCCAGGTATTAAGGTAGATGCAGGCGCTAAACCTCTTGCTGGATATGAGGGAGAAACTGTTACTGAAGGTTTGGATGGTTTACGTGATCGTTTAGCAGAGTATTCAAATTTAGGAGCAAAATTTGCCAAGTGGAGAGCCGTAATCCATATTAGTGAGTCTGTTCCTTCAGGTTTTTGTATAAAATCTAATGCTCATGCCTTAGCAAGATATGCTGCTCTTTGCCAGGAAATTAATATCGTGCCAATAGTTGAGCCTGAGGTTCTTATGGATGGTACGCACGATATCTCTCGTTGCGAGGAAGTTACTGCCGACGTTCTAGATGTTGTGTTTTCTGAACTTTCAGATCATGGTGTAGCGCTAGAAGGTATTGTCCTAAAACCGAATATGGTAATTTCAGGTAGTGAAGCATTAAATAGAGCAGATCCAAGCGAGGTCGCAGAGCTAACCCTCCGTTGTCTGATGTCACATGTTCCAAAAGAAGTTCCAGGGATTGCTTTTTTATCGGGAGGTCAGACAGCAGAAGAAGCAACTGAGCACTTGGATCTTATGAATAAAGTTGGTGATCTACCTTGGGAATTGTCATTCTCATATGGCCGCGCTCTACAGGCCCCAACATTATCTGCTTGGCAAGGTAACGAAGATAATTTCTCCTCTGGGCAAGAGGCGTTATTAAAGAGAGCACGACTAAACGGCTTAGCGCATTATGGGCAGTACGATGTTTCTATGGAGACGGAAGATTGAGCTAACAATATCTTTTTGAGATAAATATTCGTGGTTTTATGATCTATCTTTAGAAGGGTTATTTCGTCCCATCTGCTTTAATTGGTCTTTTGACATAAATTCTTTTACAAAATCAATTCTAGCTTCAAATCTGATTCGCTGTATTTCCTCTATATTTGGTAGAGCCAGCGCCCTTTGAAGAAAATTAACTCCGCCCATTAGATCGCCAATCATAAAACGATATTCCGCCATATAATAATGAGCTTCAGCAGGATTCTCTGCTTCAATAGCCGCTCTAGAAATCAACCTAACTTGTTCAGGAGTAGGGGGGATGTTATTTAGTAAATCAAGAAGTATTTCATGGGCAAGTAGCGCGTTATTAAGTCGTAATAATGCTTCAGCATAATGGATAACAAGAGGAATGTTCCGGGGAAAGAGTTCCATAGCACGATCGAATGTATCTTTAGCTTCATTAATGAGTTCAAGGTTTAGCTGGGATTCTGCTAAACCAATATGGTATGCAATGATTTTNTGATCTCGATTAAGTAGTTCTTCAAAAATTTGGTTAGCTTTTTTATGTTGCCCCGCCCTTTGATANGCTANTGCACGACCGTATTTTTTTTCATCCGATTGATTTTGGTAATTTTGTGTTTCAAATAGATCAATTGCGTCTTCAATGGTTCTTTGACTAGATACTAAAAGACGAGACTTTGTAATTCCATAATTATGGGTATCTTGCGGCATTCTATTTGAGTATGCTTTAGCTCTATTTCTTGCCTCTGAAATTCTTGCACTAGTGATAGGATGTGTCTTTAAAAATTCTGGTATTTTAGATGCAGAAAGAGCAGTTTTTTTAGAAATTACCTCAAAAAATGAGGCCATCCCGTGAGGGTTAAAACCTGCTTGAGCAAGCGCTGATATACCAATTCGATCCGCTTCATATTCATTAGNTCGAGTAAAATTGATTTGCTGTTGAGCTTGNGCTCCTTGAGCAACAGCCATCGCNCCTTGNACTNCATCAGANCCTGCTCCAGCCGCNCCCGCTATAATTGCTCCCAACATTATTGCAGTTGAAAGAATNCTTTGACGTTGNCCAGCATGNACAGCTCTCGCAATATGTCGTTGTGTTACATGTGCTATTTCATGTGCAAGCACGCTGGCCAGTTCATCTTCATTTCTTGTTGCAAGAAGTAATCCTGTATGTACNCCTATGTATCCACCAGGAAGTGCAAAAGCGTTGATAGAGTTATCATTAATTACAAAAAAAGAGAATTTATATTCACCACTATTTGCTTGNGCGCTTAGACGGTGACCAATCTCGTTAATGTATTCATTTACCTGGGGATCTTCCACNAATGTTCCGCTTGCACGAATTTGTTGCATTATTGCTCGCCCAATTTTAGCTTCCTCAGTTTTTGAAAGAACTGCATCAGCAGGGCTACCCATATCTGGTAAATTATTTTCTTGAGCAGTAAGGTAAGTAACTTGAAGTGCTAATCCAAAAAATACGATAAAACNGATAATAATACTCTTACNTTTCAGTATATTATAANTNTTTTCTAAAAAATATATCATTATAAATTTCTGATTTTCTCCAACACTTCTNTTGCATGATTTTTTACTTTTACCTTACGCCATTCTGCTTTAAGTTTTCCATCTTCACCTATTAAAAAGGTGCTTCTTTCTATGCCCATATATTTTCTACCATAAAGATTTTTTTCTTTAATAACATCAAATTTCTTACATAATGATTCTTCTGTATCTGACAAAAGTTCAAATGGAAAGTTAAATTTTTTCTTGAATTTTTCATGAGAGTTTAAATTATCCCTTGAAACTCCAAGTATAACGGTATTTTCTTGCTCAAATTCAGGATGTAAATCTCTAAAATCTTTACTTTCTACGGTACATCCCGGGGTATTATCTTTAGGATAAAAATATAGAACTACTTTTTTACCTACATAATCTTTTAATGAAATATTTAGTTCTCCTGTAGCAGGGCATTCAAAATTAGGTAATTTTTTATTTATTGAAGGCTTCATAATTTTTGTCCTATTTTAACTTGAATTGAACTTTTTTTATCTCTATATGATAATCATGAGTTATCTTGATCAGTTATGTTTAAATTGGCTTGCTGTATTAAGTATAATTATACAATATTCAATTAAAACAGGGTTTAGCTATGCAAAAAATTAATATTTTTTTAGTGATGGTTATTCCGTTTCTTTTCTCGGCCTGTTCAATTAATGAAACGTGTGATGAGCCTCAGCCATATCAGGAATCTTATGAAAGTAATGATATTACTGTTCCTAGTGGTTTAGATGAGCTACAGACTTCAAGAAAGATAGTAATCCCAAGGGCGTCGCCTAGAGTTAGCTCCCAGAAAAAATCGCCATGTATAGATAGTCCACCCTCAGTTCGTACGACTCAATAATGTCAAATTAGTAAGTAATAAAGTAAAGTAGGAGAGGTGTCCGAGTGGTTTAAGGAGCTTGCTTGGAAAGCAAGTGTACGGTAATTCCGTACCGAGGGTTCGAATCCCTCTCTCTCCGCCACCTAAATAATATCTATAAAAATCAGTTACTTCTGATTAACTATATCAATAATGTAGTACAAATGTAGTAATATCTGTAGTACATCCTGTTATTTAAATAATGATTTACTCTGATAGAAACAGATTAAGAAATTGCGCAATCTTAATTTCTTATTGGGGTAGGGCAAGCGACAATGCCAGTATAGGTGGGTGTATATTTAGTGGTCGAATATTTTTTTTAGTTTTTTTGTGTATACCAGAGTTCAGAGGTAAGGTTAAGAAATGAAAAAGATAATATTATTTAGCTTTATTTTTATATTCGGATGTTCTGATAGCCCAAAAATGGAGTCAGCTGCAGATGTGGGTAAATCGCAACTATTCGATTACGATCTCCTGATCCGCGGCGGCACGGTCTTTGACGGAAGCGGTAATCCTGGCGTTGTCGGCGATGTAGGTGTCCGCGGTGATCGCATCGTGGCAATTGGCGATATTAACGGAAGAAGCGCCCGCACAATTGAGGCAAGCGGCCTGTATGTGACACCTGGCTTTATCGATATGCATAGTCACTCGGAAAGCTTTCGTCTCCTCAATGGTGGGCAAGGGCCTTCCTTCGCTTTCCAGGGCTTCACCACCGAAATCTACGGCGAGACCGTTTCGATGGGTCCCCTCGGCGGTCAACGAAGGAACGAATTGCCTGACGAGTTATTGGGCAAGTGGGAATCATTCGGGGAGTTTCTCGACTATATGGAGAAAGTGGGAATCTCGATCAACGTCGCTTCTTATGTAGGTTCTGGGGGAATCAGGGCCAACGTCATGGGCTACGATGATCGCCCACCGACCCACGACGAACTCGCGCAGATGCTAGAGATGGTGCGAAAGTCCATGCGCGAGGGTGCGTTGGGCGTTTCCGCCGGCATGAGCTACGTGCCCAACATCTATATGACTAGCGATGAACTGACTTCAATCGTACGAGAAGCCGCCAACATGGGGGGCATCTTTGCGAATCATGCTCGTACCATGAACGGTACGGATCCCAACGCGATCTACGAGGCCATTGCCATCGGCGAGCAGGCAGGTGCCGCAATACACTTTTTTCATCTCAATTCGACATCATCAACAGAAGCCGACACATTCCTCGCGATAATCGACGAGGCACGAGAGCGGGGCTTAAAAGTCACCGGCGACAGCTATACCTATACCTGGGGCATCACCGGGCTGAGGGCATACATTCCAGCCTGGGCACAAGCGGGAGGCGTGGAAGCGATGCTAGAGCGCCTCCGCGATCC
>PBBK01000023.1 GCA_002717685.1 Gammaproteobacteria bacterium
GACGAACTTCTCCAGAAGAGCCAGATGGTAAATACAAAGAAACCACACTGATATTACCTAAACAAATTTCTATATAGCGACCTTCGTTGTCAAACTCTAAGTTACCAATGCCCTTTACAATTCGTAATGGTTTGTGTCGAGTATAGATAGCAACTCCGCTATAACCCTTCTTATCAGCATCTCTGTAATAACAATAATAACCCGCAGGCCAAAAACACTTATCTATCAGCTGATATTCCTGAGCCTTGGTTTCCTGAATGCATACAACATCTGCATTTTGGATTTTAAGCCACTCAAAAAATCCTTTCCTAGCAGCGGCTCTTATACCATTGGCATTTAAACTAATAACACGAAACAATTTTTAATCCTTTTAGCTGTATTTCGATACATGAGTTATGTTAACTAACAATGCTACTCACTTAGACCTATAATAGAAATCACAAACTCACATAATAATTTAATCAATGAATAAGAACTTATATTAATCTCAGACAAATGAAAGCATACAAGAGAAATTTTCTCGAACTGTCTATAAAAATGGGTGTTCTCAAATTTGGTGAATTTACCCTTAAATCCGGAAGAAATAGTCCTTATTTTTTTAATGCAGGTTTATTTAATACCGGTTACGCTGCAGCAGCGCTTGGCCAATATTATGCAGACACTATTATAGAGTCTGGAATTGAGTTTGATATGATTTTTGGGCCGGCATACAAAGGTATACCACTGGCCACTTTATCAGCTTCTGCACTCGCTGAGCACCACAATATAAATAAACCATTCGCCTATAACAGAAAAGAGTCAAAAGAACATGGTGAGGGTGGTGTTATTGTCGGCGCGCCACTTGAAGGTAAAGTGCTGATTATCGATGATGTTATTACCGCGGGCACTGCCGTTAAAGAAGTATATAATTTAATTGCATCAACAGGTGCTACCGTTGCCGGATTAATCATTTCACTAGATAGGCAGGAAATAGGTGCAAGCAATAAGTCAGCGATTCAAGAACTGGAAGACAACCTTAATATACCAGTTATCAGTATTGCCAAACTTGATGATCTAATTGAATTAATCAAAACATCGGATGATTTAAAAATCCACTTATCATCAATAATTAAGTATCGGAAACAATTCGGGATCACAATTTAATCGTTCCAAAGATTACTAAAACGTCAGCTGTTATTTTGAGGTATCGAAGAAATTACTGCCCAGCTAAGATCTGCCTGAGTGACCAAAACCACCTTCTCCTCGATCGGTTTCTTCAAACTCATCTACTACGACAAACTCAACTCTCTCAACAGGAATAAATACTATTTGTGCAATACGTTCGCCGGGTTTGACGACATATGCATTTTTACTTCGGTTCCAACAAGAAATAAAAACTTGGCCCTGATAATCAGAATCAATTAGGCCTGTTAAATTACCCAACACTAAGCCATGTTTATGTCCCAATCCTGATCTTGGTAGCAATACAGCAGCCAAATTATTATCGGATATGTGAATTGCAAAACCAGTTGGTATCAAAACTGTCTCGCTTGAGGAAACCACCGTTTCCTTATCAACACATGCTCTGACATCCATGCCAGCTGATCCGGCTGTAACGTAGTGAGGTAAAGGAAATTGATCACCAACCCTTGGATCCAGAATCTTAATTTCAACTGATTTCAATAATCTTCCCTTCATTCCTGTTGGGATGCTTTTGGTAATTTAAGAACATTAGATGATTGTTTTTTCTGCATATAAGTTTCGGTAATCAAACTTACAAGTTTATTGGCTAAAATATATTTTTGGGTTTTTTCGAAACTACGTTCTCCGGAAGACCAAAATACATTGACGGCATTCTCATCTTGGTCGAATCCACTATCCTTACCAACTTCATTTGCAATAATCATGTCTAAATTCTTAGATTTAAGTTTAGATTTGGCGTGTTCTTTAAGATTCTGAGTTTCTGCAGCAAACCCCACAGTAAAAGGTGCGTTATCAAGTTTTGATACCGAAGCAAGAATATCAGGTGATTTCTCAAATTCTAATATCATCTCTTTAGCACTCTTTTTAATTTTGTTTTCATAGGCTCTTTTTGGTCGATAGTCTGCTACTGCTGCTGTTCCGACGAAAATATCAATATCAGCGATGTTTTGATGCGTTTTTTTATACAACTCTTCGGCACTTTCGATCTTAATGCATTCTACGCCGGTTGGAATTTCTATATTCACCGGGCCACTGATTAATAAAACACTAGCGCCATATTCAGCAAAAACACGGGCAATTGCATATCCCATTTTTCCTGAACTTCTATTACTAACAAAACGAACTGGATCAATAGCTTCCCGTGTAGGTCCCGCTGTAACTAGGACACGCTTGTCTTTCAAAATTTTATTCTTTTTAGAGTTAGTATCGATTGACTCGGTATTGAGAACGTATTCAATAATATCCAGTGGTTCAGCCATTCTTCCATAACCAATTTCACCACATGCTTGCTCGCCATGGCCGGGGCCAATGATATATGTGCCTCGAGATTTCAACAAAGAACAATTGTCCTGAACAGCTTGATTTTTCCACATAACGTGATTCATTGAAGGCGCAATCATAAGAGGTGCTTGAGTAGCAAGACAAAGAGTTGATAAAAGGTCTAATGCTGATCCGGCCGCTAATCTTGATAAAAACTCAGCTGTAGCCGGTGCTACTATGACACACTCTGCCCATCTAGCAAGTTCAATATGGCTCATTGAGGCTTCAGCCTCATTATCCCAAAGATCTGTTCTTACTCGTCTTCCTGAGAGTGCTTGTAATGTCGTTTCTGTAACAAATTTATTTGCATTTTTTGTTAATACGACTTGAACAGATGCATCTTTTTCACGCAATCTTCTTATTAATTCTGGAATTTTATAAGCGGCGATCCCACCAGTTATTCCAAGTAAAACATTCATTTTTTTCATAGGACATTACATTTTTTTATTAAAATAACACAGTTACTGCTTTCCTAGAGCATGAGTTTAAGCTAATTTAGAGGAAATTAATGTTAAATCAACCTAATTTACTATTTTTGAGTAAAAAAATTCATATAAAAATATATGGTATAACATTATAAATTTAACAATTCCTGAATCAGGGAAGTAAACAAGTTTCTTGATTACAGCTGATTAGACTGGTATAAAGTTGCGCACTTTATTCAAAATATAAAGACTAAAACATGCAATTACCAGAGAGTTGATTCAAATGTCTAAAATATGTCAGATCACAGGGAAAAAACCGCAAAGTGGGAATAACGTGTCGCACGCCCATAACAAAACTCGCCGTCGTTTTTTACCTAATCTGCAATATAAGAAATTCTGGTTAGAATCTGAAAAAAGATATGTTCGACTAAGAATTTCGCAAAAAGGCCTTCGAATTATCAATAAGTACGGATTAGAAAAAGTCCTTGATGACCTTCGTTCTCAAGGAAAAAAAATATAGGTGAAAAAAAATGAGAGAGAAAATTAGACTTGTATCAACTGCTGGAACTGGTCATTTTTATTCAACTGATAAAAATAAAAGACTTCATCCCGAAAAAATGGAAACAAAGAAATATGACCCTAAAATTCGCAAACATGTCTTATACAAAGAATCAAAAATTAAGTAACCCACACTCATAAATAGAAAAACCCGCTTTACGCGGGTTTTTTATTTAACTATTAATATTCTCAAATCATTAATATGCCAGAATTACCAGAAGTAGAAACAACTCGTCTTGGTATATCGCCATGGATTNTAGGNAAAAAGATAAAAAAAGTTATTATTCGTGAAAGGCNGTTTCGTTGGAAAATTCAAGATGATTTAGAAAAAAAACTNGAAGGTAAAAAGATTCAATCAATCAAAAGACGTGCAAAATATCTTATCTTTGATACCGATTNTGGTAGCGCAATTATTCATTTAGGAATGTCAGGTANTTTACGCATTATAAAAGATACTGAGNCTCCAAATAAACATGACCACGTTGATTTTTTNTTAAATAATGGTATGGGGTTAAGATTGCATGANCCTCGCCGCTTTGGCTCCTTANTCTGGACAAAGGATGTATCAAGTCACTTTTTATTTTTGAAGCTAGGTGTAGAACCTCTATCAAAAGACTTCACTGAAACCTATTTAAATTTAAAGGCAAAAAAAAGGCGAGTACCGATTAAACAATTCATTATGAATGCACATATCGTCGTTGGCATTGGGAATATTTATGCAAGTGAATCATTATTCCATGCTGGAATTAATCCGAAAANACAAACTGGGCGCATATCAAAAAAACGTTTTTCAATCCTAGTTAAGTCAATAAAAAATATCTTGGAATCTGCCATCAAAGCAGGTGGAACNACATTAAGAGATTATTATAAAACTGATGGAGANCCGGGTTATTTNAAACAATACCTTCACGTTTATGGAAGAAAAGGAAAACCATGTCATATCTGTAAAAGAACAATATCTTCTNTAACAATTGGGCAACGTTCTACTTTTTACTGCAAAAACTGTCAGCACTAATTAAGTTTTTTGAAANTGGGCAACAAGCGCCTGCTGCACTGCAGGAGAAACAAATTTAGAAACATCGCCGCCCATTGAAGCAATTTCGCGTACCAAGCTTGAAGAAACAAATGCATATTTATTTGGTGTTAAAAATATAGTTTCAATTTCTTCAGACAAACTCCTGTTCATATCAGCNAGCCGTAGTTCATAGTCAAAATCTTGTGCTGAACGTAAACCTCTAACAACTACTTGTATATTGTTTTTCTGTGCAAAATCAACCGTCAAGCCTTCATAGGCAATTACATTAACATTCTGTAAGTCCGATAAAACTTCTTTTGCTAAATGTATTCTTTCATCAATTGAAAACATTAGCTCTTTTCTTGGGCTAGATGCAATGGCAACAATAACCTCATCAAAAAGATTTGAGATTCTGCGCAACAATTCCTCATGCCCCAGAGTTATTGGGTCAAATGTTCCTGGATACATAGCAGCTGTCATCTTTTTTCTCCTNTCAGGTGTTCTGATTATACCGCTTCAACTAATATATATCTTACTTTGCCAGCTACTTTCTGATGTTTAATAGTCCANCCACTGGGTAAGCTTGGTAACAAATCTTGACTATTTTGTTCTAAATAGACTTTGGCGCTAGGCGCTAACCAATTATTTTCAAAAAGTAGTTTACATAACATTTCCAATGAAATATTAAAGAATGGAGGNTCTAGAAAAACGACATCAAAAACATCATGTTTTTTCTTACAAAGAAAGTTTATTGCATCAACTACATAAATTCGAGAAGATTTTGCTCTTAGCTCAGAAGAAGAATTTCTTAAAAATTCTGCCGCTAATTTTGAATTTTCTACAAAAGTAACGAAGTTTGCTCCTCTTGAAAGAGCCTCTAACCCAAGTGCGCCAGTACCTGCAAAAAGATCCAANCAATTGCATCCTTGGATATTAGGNGCCAACCAATTAAACAGAGTTTCTCTAATACGTTCAGGTGTTGGCCTAAGAGNNTCTATAGGAGCTATCTTTAATTTACGATTGCGCCATTTACCCGCTACGATGCGTAGTTTTCCTGGATGGGAATTCTTAACATCTCCGTAAGCTTTTCGTACCATAGGTTTTTCATTAAATATTTTGTTCCACAAAAGAACTTTTTATAATTACTGATTTAGAATTTTTTGTTTACACAAAGCACTATAGACTAAATAATAAATCTACATGAACATATTTCAAAAATTACGCTCTAGACTTGATGTTAATAACTGGTTTAATGATGAATTTNCCAAACTCTCATCCAGTACTCGGATAGACATTGAATTTATTGAGGCACTTGAATCTCAATTAATTATGTCAGATCTTGGTATAACAACCACATCAAAAATCATNTCTCAGCTAAATCAAAATCTTACTCAGAAAAAAATTAAAAACATAGATGAACTTCGAATAAATTTAAAAAATATAATGCTTGATATCTTAGGTCCAGTTGAGATCAAGCTTAATCCAGAATGTGAGTCTAATCCATTTGTAATATTGATGGTTGGTGTCAATGGAACTGGTAAAACAACTACTATTGGTAAGCTTTCGAAATATTATGCGAAGAAAGGATATAGTGTCATGTTGGCTGCTGGTGATACATTTCGTGCCGGAGCAGAAAAACAACTTGAAAAATGGGCTGATGATAATGATATTTCAACCATTGGCCAGAAAACTGGGTCTGATCCAGCTGCGGTGATTTTTGACGCTTATAAATCTGCAAAAGAAAAAAATATTGACATACTATTCGCTGATACTGCTGGACGCCTCCAAAATCAACAAACTTTGATGGACGAACTTGAAAAAATTAAAAGAGTTCTTAGAAAACAAAATCCTGATGCCCCNCACGAAATCATGTTGGTTCTTGATGCGTCTTTAGGCCAAAATACTTTACTACAAGCTGAAAAATTTCACCAAACACTTGGAATAACTGGTTTAACTATCACAAAACTTGACGGAACTGCAAAAGGGGGCATTCTTATTGCTATATCTGAAAAATTAAAAATACCCATAAGATTCATTGGAACAGGAGAATCAGTTAGTGATATTCAACTATTTGATAGAAAACAATATGTTAATGCATTACTTAATCTAAATGAAAATGAATAATAAAATTCTGTCATAATGAAAAAAGTAATTAAAAAAATAGCGCAAATATCAACAAATTAAGCCAATTTAACATAATATATTATTTTNACATAGTATATATGTTATTGTTTTTATTAATATTTTTTTTTATTAGTTATTTTTTAATATAATTTGTAGTTAGCACTCTACCCTCCTGACTGCTAATATTGACATAAAATATTAGTAGGCAAATAAATTATGAACGCTACAACAACAACAAATGAGCTTATTTTAGCAGGTCCACTTGGTAGTCTGGGTGCTTATGTTCAAGCAGTGAGTGCAATTCCTGTGCTCAGCAAAGAAGAAGAACAGTCGCTTACTAGACGTTTCAACCAAGAAGAAGATCTCCAAGCTGCTAGAGAACTTGTGCTTGCACATCTTCGTTTTGTTGTNCATATAGCAAAAGGATATGCTGGCTACGGTCTGCCACTTGCTGACTTAATCCAGGAAGGTAATGTNGGCCTTATGAAAGCAGTNAAACGATTTGATCCAGATTTTGATGTAAGACTAGTATCTTATGCTGTCCATTGGATCCGAGCTGAAATTCATGAATANGTTCTTCGTAATTGGAGAATTGTTAAAGTCGCTACTACAAAAGCACAACGTAAATTATTTTTTAANCTGCGAAAAAAGAAAAAAAGTCTTACTTGGCTTTCAAGTAAAGAAACTGAAGCTGTTGCCAAAGATTTGGGCGTTTCAGCAAAAGAAGTAACGGAGATGGAACGACGGTTAAGTTCGCGTGATATGGTATTTGACCCTCCTCCTCAAAATTCAGAAGAAACTAATACATTTTCTCCAGCAGCCTTTTTGCCATGCCCGAACTCTGATCCTGCACGTATTGTAGAAGAAGATGATTGGAAAAATGACGCCACGANTCGAATGAAAAAAGCTCTCAAAACTCTAGATGAAAGAAGTCAAGACATCCTAGAATCTAGATGGCTTACAGAAAAAAAACTCACTCTTCATGATNTGTCGGATAAATATAAAGTTTCAGCCGAACGTATTCGNCAAATTGAAGCTAACGCGATAAAGAAATTACGACTTTCAATGGGATCTTAAATAGCTGTTTAGTTCAANCAAAGTTAAATAAAAAAACGATTCCAATATGGATAAATGGCTGAGCGATTTCGNCGCTAATCATCGAAACATAATCAATGCTTCTATATATTGGCCATCAANGCTGCTTCTTTTGATAGGGATCGTGTGTCTTTTTGCATGTTTGCCTATACCGNACGAGTTTATAGAAATATCTCCAATACTTAACTGGGGAAGTNTATTGTTACTGGTAGCAATAGTTTACTACTGTATTATTTCAATTCCTCTCGCTATTGGTATGCTGCCATTCATATCTATTATATTTGTACTACAAGTTTATTTACAAANCATGACGGAATATGCATTGATAATTTCAATCNTACTAACTNTTGCGAGCGTTGTTGGAATATGTACAGGGNATTATAAAGAAGAAAGACTAAAATTGGTTCTAAAAGACATNCAATTAGTAATAATTGCTCCACTATGGTTGCTTTCTCTAACCTATAGGCGCCTGGGAATACCCTATTAAAACTGACCTTATTCTTAGATTAGGATAGAATCTTATCTTATAAAAAAGCTCAACAGGAAAAATTGTGGCGTCTTCAAAAAAGCAAAAAAGTAATAAAAATTTAAACCCACTTGATCTTTTGGACATCCGTTCAGAATTAAGCGAAGAAGAATGCATAACTCAAGACACCGTTACTAAATTTGTTAATAAACAAGTACTCCCAATTATAAAAGAGGCTTTTGAAGAACATTTTTTTCCTACTGATCTTATTCCAGAAATAGCAAATCTTGGTCTACTTGGAAGTTCCATTAAAGGCTATGACTGTGCTGGGTTAAACAGTATTTGTTACGGTTTAATTTGCCAAGAATTAGAAAGNGGAGACAGTGGGTTAAGAAGTTTTGTTTCAGTACAAAGCAGCTTGGTTATGTATCCAATCTTCTCTTATGGCTCAGAAGAACAGAAGAAGAAATGGCTTCCATCATTAGCGAAAGGCGAATCAATAGGATGCTTTGGGCTTACAGAACCGCATGGTGGTTCAGATCCCANCAATATGAAAACACATGCTAAAAAAGATGGTAATGACTGGATCCTGAATGGATCAAAAATGTGGATAACCAATGGCTCAATAGCAGATATTTGTGTCGTATGGGCAATGACCGATGAAGGGGTAAAAGGATTTATCGTTGAAAAAAATATGCCTGGTTTCAGCACACAAGAAATTCATAATAAATTTTCACTCAGAGCATCAATAACTGCTGGTCTTTTTTTTGATAATGTGAGAATTCCAGAAGAAAATTTATTGTCAGGTATAACGGGAATGAAAGGTCCATTAAGCTGTTTAAACCAAGCTCGTTATGGAATTTCCTGGGGAGTTATCGGTGCTGCTCAAGCTTGTTTAAATGAGGCACTTAATTATACAAACGAGCGTATTCTTTTTAATAAACCTCTNTCACACACTCAAACCATACAGCTTCGACTTGCTGAAATGGCCAGAAGAATTACCGCAGCACAACTTTTNTCATTCAAATTAGGAAAACTAAAAGATGCTGGAAAACTAAGNCCACCGCAAATTTCAATAGCAAAATGGAATAATTGCCGAATGGCGCTTGATATTGCCAGAGATGCAAGAGACATTCTCGGTGGCAGTGGTATAAGTGCAGAATATGTACCCATTCGTCATATGTTAAATCTAGAAAGTGTCATCACCTACGAAGGCACAGAAACTGTCCATCAATTAGTTGTGGGNAAAGAATTAACGGGCGTCAATGCCTTCTAAGTAAATAAATTAATACCTTAGATTTAAATAAACAAATGTGGCGTATCGCAACGCCCATGATTCTATCTAATATTTCTATACCGCTTGTTGGAATTACCGATACGATAATTGCCGGACATCTAGATAACCCAGAATATATTGCTAGTATCGCAGTGGCTACCACAATCATTGGCTTCTTTATTGCNAGTATGAACTTCCTAAGAATGGGCACCACAGGAATCACGGCCCAATATTTTGGGGCAAAAGATCAAAATGGATTAAGAGTGATTCTTGGGCAAACCTTACTTATTGCCTCACTGATTTCTTGTTTGGTGCTTCTACTGCAAACCCATATCAATAAAATTGGATTAGCACTGATTGGTTCAAACGAAAGTGTCGCTTATTATGCCAGTCAATATTTTTATATCAGGATTTGGGGAATACCAGCCACACTCATAAATTTCTCATTGATTGGATGGTTTATTGGTCTGCAAAATGCCACTGTCCCACTTAAAATGGTAATCACAACAAATATTACCAATATCTTATTAAGCTTGACCTTCGTATTGATTTTCCAGATGCAAATTAATGGTATAGCTCTAGCATCAGTGGTGGCTGAAATAATCGGGATGATCATAGGCTTCATATATGTATGNAAAGAACTACAAAAATTTCAAGGCAAGTGGATTTATAAAGAAATTGTAAGACTAAATGCCTATAAAAGATTTATTCAAATTAACATCAACCTATTTCTTAGAACAATCGCACTTATTTTTACCTTTGCATTCATAACGGCTCAAGGCGCAAGATTTGGGGGANTTATTCTGGGTGCAAATGCCCTTCTCATGAATCTACAGAATCTTTTGGCTTATGTTCTTGATGGTTTTGCTCATGCTGCAGAAGCATTAGTGGGAAAAGCTGTAGGCAAAAAAGATACTCGATTATTTAAATCTGCTGTTCATATTTGCTTGAAATGGTCTGTTTATATCGCTCTTATTTTCGCTCTAATCTATATTTTAACGGGTAAATACATAATCTCCCTAATGACCCACCATCAAAATATTCGTGATATCGCCATCGAATACCTACCATGGATTATTATCTCGCCAATTGTTTCAGTCTGGTCTTTTTTGTACGACGGTGTATTTGTTGGTGCTACACGTTCAAGGGATATGCGTAATGCGATGCTTGGTTCTTTGTTTCTGGTTTTCCTTCCAAGCTGGTATTTTCTTCAACCCTTAGAAAATCATGGCCTATGGTTAGCTTTTACATTATTCATGTTTAGTAGAGGCTTGAGCATGCATCTACTCTATAAAAGAATATAATCTCTTCGTTCTTGCTTAAGAAGTCTGTTCTTCAACAGCACGCCAAGCAGAATCAATAGCAGCATTAACATAGGCATAGGCTTCAGAATCCGAATTAGCAATAGAAATCCTTCCAAATTGTGCGCGTCCGATTTCATGCGGTGCTTTCCCTTCTTCCCATTCTGGGTCATCCAATGCAAAATACTCATAAGCATAACCATGCGGCCAACGGTTCACCGTAATTGCTTTGATAGCAATCTCATGATTAAAACCATGAGGTCCTAATAACGACTGAAGCTGATCACGAATTTGCTGCTCAAAAGTTTCAAATGATGTTGAATAAACAACATGACGACCTGCCTTATATAATTCACGTATAGTCTCTTTGCCAGTTGGTTTTACACTTGGAATACCCATCATAAAAACCACCATCGGATCACTAGGTTTTTTCGGTGGTTCATATCCGCCTGTTGAAGTTAAAGGAGAAGTAGTGACTACAACGAAAGGATCTTTTGGACAATCGATCGTGTTAACACCAAGCTCTGAGAAAGCACTGCCATTCTCTAAAAGGACATTAACCCAAACAAATGGTGTTTTTTCGCCATAACGGAGACCATCTTTTTGTGAAGCGGGTAACTCTGGACACAAGTGAGGAATCATGTTGTTGTAACAAGCTAAGACACTGTGTTTTCCTGTAACTCTTAATGCCTTACCCTCCTTTACATAATCTACTTCTATCCGATCATTTTGATTTTGTCTTATACCAACTACCGTGCTATTTAGCCTCAGTCGGACCGAATGATCAGGCCGATCAAGCATATTGTAATCAAAATGACTTGTAGAAATATTATTAAAGTTTGCTTCGCCAGGTGTTACTGCTGGAATCAATTTTTTTACCAATAATCTTGGAATGGAGGCATTTCCATCCGGAAAATATAAGGATTCACCGCCACTCATTAAATGCAATAAAAGTTTTTGCAAAAACCCTGCCAGTCTTCCCATTCCTTGCATACCGGGGGCACCAAATGAAATAGCTTCTAAAACGCTAACATTTTTTCCATCGACACCATAAATGAGCTTNATAAATGAATAGAATATTGATGATGTTTCATCATCTAAATCAACCCGATCTGATAGAAAGTCTCTGTAACTTACAGATTGAACATATTGATAGGATTCACGAAGAGAGAGATCATCAAGATAATCACGCTCTCCACTTAGAAATTCTATTAATTTATCTTGCTCAATGACTGGTAAAGGCAATGATTTAATAGCGGTCTCAATATCCCCCTCACCTTGATAAAGGGATATCCAATTAGCTTTAACGGTTACATGACCATTAGGACCTGGAATGGCTAAAGCGCTTTGTGCAGGCTTGCCTAATGAGTCAAAACCTTCACTCTCATTATTTCTCATAGCATCTAAATCAATACCTAAGTCTTGGAGCAAGCCTTNTGATTCTTCACTATAATTTTTCGGATTTTCTAAATTTACTGAACCACCAATACCCAACAACAATCGCCCGTCTTGATGAAATTCGTTGCGTTTAGCGTGACCGCCAAAATCATCGTGATTATCCAACAACAAAATACGTGCATCTGAACCCATCTTTTTTTGGTAGAACCAAGCAGTCGCAAGACCACTTATGCCTGCCCCCACCACCACAAGATCATACTCTTCATTAAGTTTTTCGTATTTAGTGGGTTTTTCTCCANNCCAAGCCAAAGCATGAGCTACTTCAAAAGAACCTTTGTGACTGCCACGCATTCCTGTAAGTATTGGCGGATAATGTGATTGTTGTTGATCTTGACTAGCAAATTCGCTCTGCCCGAATAAATTCATCGGTCCCATGAAATTCATTCCTGTTCCAATAGCTATGCCATTACAGAAATCACGACGTGTTACTTTTTTAATCATTATTAAACTCTATTCCATTCAGGCAACCTTTTCAATTTGACCTTTAACAGAAAAACGCGCCCAAAAGTAGGCAACGATTCCACTGAGAACATTAGCCAATCCATAAGCTATAAATATTCCTGCAATACCATAAAAATAACCCAGCAAAAAAGCCATTGGCACATACAGAACCATCATTCTTCCAACACTAATCACAACTGCTGGAATGGGTTTTCCCATGCCATTAAAAGAAGCGGTCATAATCATAACAACTCCATGAGCACCATAGCTGATTGGAACAATCAAGAGAAACTGTATTGCTACACCAATAATTACTGGGTTATTACTAAACAAAGTCACCAAAAAATTACTCATTAGAAAAAGCATCAGAGCAATCATGAGCCCTGTAAAAACACAAAATATCATGCATAAACGAAGCGCTCTTAAAATTCGATCTGCTCTCCCAGCTGAAGTATTCTGGCCTACAAAAGGACCAATAATCGCTGACAAAGCATAGAACATAACGAGAGCAAGTGATTCAATACGACTAGCAACACCAAACCCAGCAACCACGTCTGGGCCATAGCGCGCTAGCATAGCAGTAATTATTGCAGTTGCTAATGGAATAATAGCATTGGTAGCTGCTGCTGGGACGCCGACATGAAGAATATCAAACCACGAACTTTTTAATTCAATGATTTTTGGAACATTAAAACTAAGCATATCTAATCGTGAATACATAAAGACGAGCGTTCCTAAAAATATTGATCCTCTGGCAATAAGGGCAGCCATTGCAGCGCCATTCAGACCCATTTCTGGTATTGGTCCAAAACCAAATATTAAAATCGGATCAAGAATAATATTCGCAATTGATGCAATAACCATAAGCATACTGGGTAAACGTGTATCTCCAGTGGCTCGCATGCATGCCATACCAACCATACCAACAACCATAAATGGAACCCCAAAATATAAAATTCTCATATATCCGGCTATCAATGGAATCATTTCTTCAGGCGCCCCAAGTATTCTAAAAAGAGGAAAAATTGTAATAATTCCAAGCATGGATATTGAACCGGTAATCAAAAAAGACAGCAGCAAACTATCCGTAGCTAATCGTCGAGCTCTTTTTAAATTCTGTGCTCCAATGGCCCTTGCTACGACCGAGGATGTTCCGGCACCTAGTCCGATAGCAACGCTAGTAACGATCATTAAAATAGGATAACCAAAACTTAAAGCAGCTAACTCTCGATCACCTACCTGTCCAATAAAGTATGCATCTACGAATCCCTGCAACATCAGCATAGATATTCCAAATAATACTGGAACAGTCATATTAATGAGGTGATGACTTACCGATCCCGAGGTAAGCCTGGGTTCTTTTGATTCCATACTATAAACCAGGAAAGGGAGTTGAAGCCATTAAGGCTGTTGGCTAATGAATGAATTTATCCTGCAATTATAAAGCAATTAATAAATATCGAAACTGTCATTTTAAATTGCTGTAGACGATATGTTTATGTATCTACGATTGATATCTGTTAGAAACAAATATAAATCTTGTGGTTAATAAAATTGCTGCAATTGTTAACCCGATAACAAATCCACCCCATATGTAATTTGGCGGTAAACGGTANGTAATAGCTGCCATATAGGAAAGTGGAAATGCCAGAGCCCAATACGAAAAAATATTAATAAGCATAGGTATTTTTGTGTCTTTGTAGCCACGAAGTGCTCCAGCGGCTCCAATCTGTATTCCATCAACAACCTGAAAAATGGCCGCTATTAAAAGCAAGCTTACCGCTATACCTTGAATCGAAAGATCTTTGGTATAAATGCCAACTATACCCTCTCTGAAAACCATGAGTATTAATGCGGAAANCATCATAAATATACCGCAGCAAAAGATACCTGATAATCCAGCTAATCTTGCTTCAGCCGTATTTCCGGAGCCTAATAATTGACCCACTCGGACTGANGTGGCTGAGCTTAGNGCAAGAGGAATCATAAACATGGTAGCTGAAAAATTTAAGGCAATTTGGTGTGCTCCAGTTATGGCAGTTCCGCGCGTACCCACGAGAATAGAAACGGCAGAAAATAGTCCGGCCTCAGCTGTCACCATTAGTGANATTGGTATACCCAGATATAATATCTCCCTTATTATTGATAGACGAAAAAATTGTAAATTTTGAAATATATTAAATGGTTTGTAGCGGGGATTAATAAAAATATAAAGACTAAATAAAAAAAACACTGCCCACATTGTGATAGCGCTTGCTACTCCACAACCNACGGCACCAAGAGCTGGGGCACCGAAGTGGCCAAACATGAAAACATAATTAAGAAAGACGTTACAAATGAGAGCAAATAAAGATGCATACATAATAGGCCTTGTATATCCAAGGCCCTCCGTGGTGAAACGAAAAGCCAAAAAAGCAAAAATTCCTGGTGCTCCTATCACCATTGCATGAATATAGCTAACAGTTAAACCACGAAATTCAATTGATATCCCAAAAAATGATAAAATCTCAGAAATAAATGTATACACAAAAACAATAAAAATGATTCCAAGAATTAATCCCAGCCAAAAAGCATGTTGTGTGTATCGCCCAATTCTTGATTTATCCCCCGCGCCATAAAGACGTGCAGTAATAGGTGAAATGGCCATCAATAATCCTAGGCAAAATTGAAAACACAAAAACCAAACACTTCCNCCTACTGCAACCGCTGCTAATTCTCGACCTCCAAGACTNCCTGCCATGACGGCATCTGCAAACTGCATGCCTGCAATTGCTAAATTNTTAACCATCAGAGGTGCAGCTAACCGCAATAAGGGTTTTACGCCATACAATTTTTGATTTTGAAAAATACGCATACTTTCTTCCTCAAAACAAACTTTAGCACGCGATGTTACGCTATTATTAATCTTTCGTGTAATGTAAGTACTTAANCAAACATTCAATTATGCTAAATGGAGATCAGGATGNTGCATGATGAAAAATCTAAGAAAGTAGCTATTTTAGGTGGAATAAGAATTCCTTTTTGTCGAGCTCACACGAATTATAAAAAATTATCGAATCAAGATATGATGACAGCAACTCTAAAAGTGCTTGTTAATAACTTTTCAATTCATAATGAACAACTAGGTGAAGTTACCTTAGGTGCTGTAATAAAACACTCAAGCGATTTTAATCTGGCTAGGGAATGTGTTATTGGATCAGGCTTATCTTTAAATACGCCAGGTGTAGACATGCAACGAGCATGTGGAACTAGTNTAGAAGCAACCATTCACATTGCAAATAAAATAGCATTAGGACAAATAAAATCAGGCATTGCAGGCGGAACNGATTCTATNAGTGATACTCCAATTGTTTTCTCAGACAACTATCGAGAAATATTACTTAGCAGTTTCCAGGGAAAATCCATGGTAGATAAAATAAAGCCATGGCTTAGTTTTCGCTTAAAATATCTAAAACCTAAATTACCAGACGTTGTTGAACCGCGAACAGGTTTATCAATGGGAGAAAGCTGCGAAATAATGGTAAAAACATATAATGTCACAAGAGAAGCCCAAGATGCACTCGCTTTCGAGAGCCACAATAAGACGGCTAAGGCCTATGATGAAGGTTTCTATAAAGACCTAATTACTCCCTATAAAAATATCATGGAGGATAATAATATTCGTAGAAATACTTCAATNANAAAATTAGGCTCACTCAGGCCTGTATTCGATAAAAAAAATACTGGCACAATGACAGCGGGGAATAGCACTCCCCTCACNGATGGCGCAGCAAGTATTCTATTATCATCTGAAGAGTGGGCTCGAGAGAAAAATATACCCATAAAAGCATACTTTACTCATTGCAAAGTCGCAGCAGTTGATTTTATTAAAAAAGAGGGGCTTTTAATGGCGCCTGTATATGCGGTATCTGAAATGTTAAATGAAGCTGGTCTAAAACTTCAAGACTTTGACTTCTATGAAATCCATGAAGCNTTCGCAGCNCAAACAATTGCAACACTTAATGCATGGGAATCTGAAGATTTCTGCAAGAAAAAACTTGGCCGTAATAAAGCTATGGGTTCTATTGATATGTCTAAAGTCAATACAAAAGGAGGCAGTATCGCTATAGGGCACCCTTTTGCTGCTACTGGAGCCAGGATTGTTGCCACAATGGCAAAACTACTTGAAAAAAAAGGATCAGGTCGAGGTTTGATCTCGATTTGCACTGCCGGCGGTATGGGAATCAGTGCAATAATGGAATCTATCTGAGACAAATTAAGTTTTATCAAATATAATTTAAACTTAATTTTTTGCTGAATACCTTTATTATACTGGCTTTATGTTAGTCTATGGCGGCTATTATGGCACAAAGTGTATTTTGTAAGAGAAAAGGAAGCAATAAGCATGACGAAACGAAGATCTCGTAGAAAAAGAAAAGAAAATTCTGCTGATAAAATCATCCAACCTGTAGTTGAAAAAGGAATGGTAGGTGGTAAATACAAACCATTATCTGATCATGATATTGAACAAATCCATCAAACAACATTAGATGTTCTTGAGAACATTGGGATGGCTAATCCCTTACCCCAATTAAAAGCAGTGGCGCTTGAACAAGGGTGNACTTTCACCGATGAAGGGCGTCTTCTTTTTCCAAGATCGTTGGTTGAAGATGTTATCGCAAGAGCCGGTAGAGATTTTGTGATGTATGGAAGAGATCCTAAACATGATATCCATATGTCTGATCAAAAAGTAAACCTTTATGGTGGTGGAGAAGCAGTTACGATGTTAGATCTAGGTGCAAAAAAGTATAGGCCGTCCACCATTAATGATGTTTATGACTGTGCTCGGCTAGTTGACTATCTAGAACATGTTCACAGCTTCTCTAGAGTAATAGTTCCAACAGAATTCACTGATTTATTAAAAGCAGATATCAACACTGCCTACGCCAGNGTTGTGGGAACAGCAAAACATNNAGCTCTTACTTTTGGCAGCGGAGANCACGTGAAACCGACTATCGAAATGCTAGATATGATTGCGGGCGGTGAAGGGAAATTTCTTAAACGGCCTTTCGCTCATGGGGGTGGATGTACTGTAGTATCTCCATTACGTTATGGCACAGATAACTGTGAAGTAGCAGTTGCAGCTATAGAAATGAATGCNCCTGTTTGGGTTGTAATTGCTCCCCAGTCGGGGGCAACTTCTCCNGCTGCACTTGCAGGTTCTTTGGTTCAAGTTTTAGCTGAAACACTTGCTAGCTTNATGTTAGTCGANCTTATTAAACCAGGTCACCCAGTCATTTTTGGACCTTGGCCTTTTGTAACTGATCTGAGAACAGGATCATTTTCAGGGGGTAGTGGTGAAGAAGCTGTNATGAGNGCNGCATCCGCACAAATCACCAATCATTATGGTTTNGCAAGCTCAGTTGGCGCCGGAATGACAGACTCTAAAAGCCCTGANGCTCANGCNGGTTATGAAAAAGGTATAGCNGTTGTGCTAGCNGCATTGGCTGGATGCAATAATGTCTCGGAATCATCTGGCATGATGGCAAGCNTAATGGGTTATTCTTTTGAATCTCTAGTNATTGATAATGAAATGCTAGGCATGGTGATGAGAACAGTTAGAGGAATAGAAGTTAACGAGGAAACATTATCCTATAGAGCTATCAAAGNAACNGTTGAAGGAGAAGGNCACTTTTTGAGGGACCCNCAAACGCTCTCGCTAATGAAAACTGAGTATNTATACCCAACNTTAGCTGATAGAAGCACCCAAGAAGAATGGGAAANTGAGGGATCTCCAGATATGAGGCAAAGAGCAGAAAAACGTGCAAGAGAAATATTGAATTCGCATTACCCTGTATATATAGANGACAAGATAGATAAAAANGTTCGAGATACATTCCCCATAGAAATTTCTAGAGATATCATTAANCCAACCAAAGATCGTTATTAGTTTTATGCCGACAAGAAAAAAAAGAAGTGGNGGCAGTAAAGCCAGACGAGAAATTCGCCAGCAGTCAACTAAAAATCAAGTGGTNCAACCNGGNCAGGAAGGCGGAACTTATCATCCCTTNACTNNCTCAGAAATAGAACAAATTCATNGAACAGCTCTNGANGTTTTAGAAAAGATNGGCATTGGAGANCCAATTCCTGAAATTCTAGATCATNCATTANCTAAAGGTTGNNTTCTGNGNGATGACAATCGNTTGAAATTTCCCAAATCATTNGTTGANGACCTTATAGATATAGCCCCAAAAGAACACATGATTTATGGTGTAGATCCAAAATATGACTATTCAGTAACCNGTAAAAAAATGTATTTAAGTACTTCTGGTGAACCAATTTCAATTTTTGACTACAAGACNCAAAGCTATAGACCAACTAAAATTGTTGATATTTATGANGCNGCAAGGTTATGTGACCAACTGGAACACATACATCANTANGGGCAACCCTTTGCCATTACTGAATATAGCCAAGATAAATATACTCATGANATCAATGCTGCNTATGCNGCAATTGCCGGGACGCAAAAAAATATTGCTTTAGCAGTAGATAATGTCGAGCATGTGGATCCCTTGATCAATTTATTTGATACTTTTTTAGGCGGTGAAGGAAAATTCATGAAGCGTCCTTTCGTGGAAATAGGAGGCTGCCCAATTGTTNCTCCTCTCCGCTTTGGGAAAGACAACGCCGAGGTTATGGTNAGAATGGCAGAACTTGGTCTNNCTATAGGAGTCTGTACNGCTCCTCAGGCAGGTACGACAGCTCCTGCTTCTTTGGCTGGTAGTTTGGTCCAAGCCTTTGCTGAGACTCTGGCCTGCCTTTGNGTAGTAAATATAATCAATCCAGGATCATACTGCGATTTNGAAATGTGGCCATTTGTCTCNGATTTAAGAACGGGAGCTTTTACCGGTGGCAGCGGTGAACAGGCTTTGGTCATGGCAGCCACAGCACAGATGTGTAATCACTACGGCTTGATTTCGAGTATAGCTTGTGGAATGACAGATGCAAAAACCATGGATGCGCAAGCAGGTTATGAAAAGGCCATTACAACAACTGCAGCAATGCTTGCGGGAGGTAATTTTGTTTCGGCATACCCAGGTGCTCTTGGCAGCCTAATGGGATGGTCTTTTGAGGGCGCCATTATTGACAATGATATGTTTGGTAATATTCAAAGATTGGTGAGAGGTATAGAGGTCAATGATGAAACTTTATCCTATGAAGTAATTAAAAATGTTGTCTATGGCGATGGACATTACCTTAAACATCCACAAACAATCAAACTAATGGAGACTGAATTTCTATACCCAAACTTGGCTGATAGAAGAACTACACAAGAATGGGAGGATGGAGGCAAAGAAACAATCTTTGACCTAGCCCACAAGAAATTAGGTGAAATGATGAAAGATCATTACCCTGAATATATTTCCCGAACAATAGATAAGAAAATTAGAGAATCATTTCCGATTAAGCTTGATCATAAAGATATGAAAAATGGCAATTCTCGATGGTAATTAATTTTTAAAATTAGTAAATCATACAGTGGCTAAATTTATTACTCTCAAGTACTATGTATTCCCAAATCTAGGGAGATTTCAGAATGACTGACAATCAGGATGATTTTGACGATATTATCCTATCAGAACTTGATGATAATGAGCTTGTCGAACAAATGCATGAAGACCTCTACGACGGTCTTGCCGAAGAAATAGCTGAAGGCACACAAATACTCCTTGATAGAGGTTGGGAAGCTTCAAAAACGTTAGATGAAGCTTTGGTTGCTGGCATGGTAGTTGTGGGAAATGATTTTCGTGATGGCATCTTATTTGTTCCAGAAGTACTGTTAGCCGCAAATGCAATGAAAGCTGGAATGGCTTTGTTAGAACCAATTTTATCAGCATCTGGAATAGAACCAATTGGAAGAGTGGTAATTGGTACCGTTAAAGGAGATATTCATGACATAGGGAAGAACCTAGTTGGCATGATGATGGAAGGAGCAGGTTTTGAAGTCTTTAATTTAGGTATCAATACAGACGTAGATGAATTTATCTCTGCTTTAGAAAAACATAACGCAACAATTCTAGGAATGTCTGCGTTATTAACAACAACCATGCCTTATATGAAAGTTGTAATTGATGAATTAAAGTCAAGAGGAATTAGGGATAAATATATCATTATGGTTGGTGGAGCTCCCCTTAATGAAGAATTCGCTGAAGCTATAGGTGCAGATGCTTATGGCAGTGATGCTGGCAGTGCTGTTGAATTAGCAAAAAAACTAGTTGGAGATGCCTAGTTCTCAACTGGCTCTGATTTGGTGGAAAATTTAAGCCTTATCCTCGCCTGGATTAACAGTATCCTATGGAATGAAACATGGTTATTTATAATTGCCGGAACAGGTCTATTATTTACCATTTGGAGTGGCTTTTCACAATATAAGTCAATAACTCATGGTTCCCGCGTTATCACTGGATTATACGACGATCCTAATGCGCCAGGTGCTATTAATCATTTTCAGGCATTATCAACCGCGCTATCTGGAACTGTTGGACTAGGAAACATAAGCGGTGTCGCATTAGCCATTACTCTTGGCGGTCCTGGCGCTATCTTCTGGATGTGGATTGTTGGTTTTCTAGGTATGTCAATCAAACTAACTGAAGTTACTTTATCAATGTTATATCGCAACACTGATAATGAAAACAAACCTCACGGCGGCCCTATGTGGGTAGCAGAAAAGGCATTTAAAAAATTTAAACCAGAATTTCATTGGTTAGGAAAAACACTTGGCATTCTTTTTGCCTTTTGCGTGATGACATCCGCTATTACAGGAGGGAACATGTTTCAAGCATGGAGTATTGCAGATATTACTAATCAATACTTCGATATTCCAGGATGGATTAGTGGGACGATCTTAGCTGTACTAGTAAGCACAGTCCTTATTGGGGGAATAAAACGCATCGCTAGTGTGACAAGCTTTCTTGTCCCCTTAATGGTACTTATTTATTTGATTGCTGGATCCTATGTTTTATTTGTTAATTTTAATGAAATACCAACTTTGTTTATGTTAATTATTTCATCAGCATTTTCTCCAACAGAAGCAAGCGGCGCATTTATTGGTGGAACTGTTTCATCAGCCTTTCTCTTTGGCATGAAGAGAGCTATTTTTTCTAATGAGGCGGGACAAGGTTCTTCTCCAATAGCCCACTCAGCTGTTAAAACAAATGAGCCGGTAAGAGAAGGTGTTGTAGCTGGTCTGGAACCATTCATAGATACAATCATAGTATGTACTTTTACAGCTCTCATTATTCTTTCAACTGGTATATGGAATCGTTCTCCAGATATGATGTTCCAAATCAAGCCTGAAGCTAACAAAACTGAATTTGGATGGTCCTTCTCCGAAACAAAGCTTGAAACAATTGATTGGCAAGATGGGGAAGCAGTAGTCATGTTAATTGAAGGTGATGTAAATCCCAAAACTAATCAAAATTTCCATAAAATTGATGGGAAAATTTCAAAAAACAAGAATGTTTACAGTGTTATCTGGAATAACTATCTTGGTAAAAATGAGCCGAAGGCTATTAATAATGGTTTTTATCGTGAATATGTTGGGGCGACTCTTACAGCCAAAGCATTTGATACTGTCAAACCCGGTCTAGGAAAATGGCTTATCACAATTGCAGCGTGGTTGTTTGGAATCTCTACAATTATTGCATGGGGTTATTACGGAGAAGAAAGTGCAATTTATATAGCCGGAAGAGACAATATTATTTCTTTTCGAATTGTGTACTGTATATTCATCTTTTTGGCAACCTTGGGTCACATTAAAACTAGCGTTGATCTTGATAATCTGAGTGGAATTGGTTTAGGTATAATAGTTTACGCTAATCTACCTATTTGTTGGATATTTGGCCATCAGGCAATGAGAGCATATAAAAATTATATTAGGAAAATATAGTCAGCTTGAAGATATCAATATAGTTCCGAAATTCTTTCTGCCTGCCGTCTTAGAGCTGTTCCAATATTAACTTCATCATAGAAAGTATTAATTGCACCTAGATCCGGATATTGTGGGCTTAAATCTTTTTGTATCGGATCTATCGGTGCATCACAGTGTATGCCTGTTAATTTTCTGGCTAAGATAGCTGCTGATTCATATTGTTCTAGTTTGGATGCGAGTGTTTTAGCACCTCTAACACTAAGATCTTTAATTTTTTCAAGATTAGAATATATATCATCAAGACTTTGAAAATTCTGAAGAAGCGCGGTGGCAGTTTTCTTACCAATACCCGGCACCCCGGGAATATTATCAGAGCTATCGCCAGCAAGAGCTAAGAAATCGGCTATCTGTTCAGGCTTAACCCCGAAGACATCAGGAATCTGTTGATATGTTAAGCGGCCTTTTCCGGAAAAATCCCAAAAAATATCTTTTTCCGTAATGAGTTGAGCAAGATCCTTATCTCGAGTAACAATTGTTGAGGGACGACCTTCATATCGTCCTAGTTTAACTAATGTCCCTATAAGATCATCTGCTTCAAATTTAGGATGACTNAATTCAAATAATCCAAGTAATTTTGTAAATTGCTGACATTTTACGAACTGTCTTTTTAAGTGAAGAGGCGCAGGATCACGATTGGCTTTATATTCCGGATAAATATCAACTCTAAATGATGAAGTAAGGCTTTCATCAAACAAAACTGCTATATGAGTTGGTTGGATTTTTTCCATAAAATCACCCAAAAAACGACAGAAACCATATAATGCATTTATCGGATTACCTTCATCATCAACCATATCATCTGGCATAGAGTAATAAGCCCTATAAATGTAGACACTAGCGTCAATTAGATATTGCATTACAATCTACCTCAATAGGAAAAACTACTTTGATATTTGTTTGATTTCGCCAAAAAAGTATATATTGAACTACTTTAGATAAAAGTGTCGAGAAAATTTTTTAGTAACTAATCCCTGTTAAGGTTTAGATTATCTTCAGCCTGTGTCATTATTCGCACTCTACGTATATAAACAAAGCAAAAAACTAACATTAAAGCGCAACTATGCCTTCTTTAGAACACAACAGTTCTGTCATATGTATAGAAAAAATGACATTGATGCTATCTAATTTTTGGGGAAAGATATGCCGTTGACCATTGGCGCACTTAAAGAAACATTACCAGGTGAAACTCGTGTCGCGCTCACACCTGAAATCGCTGCTAAATTTATAAAATTAGGTGCATCTATAATTATGGAACATGATGCAGGCGCAGCATCGCAATTTTTAGATAAAGAATATGAAGGAGTTAAATTTACCGATGCAAAAAAAGTAATTTCAAGCGCCGGGCTATTGCTCTCAGTGCAACCGGTAAAAGAAGAATATATTGATGGCCTTAATACTGAATCTGTAGTTGTAGGATTAATGTACGGGCATATTAATAAAGATTTGGTAAAAAAACTTAAAGATAAAAACCTTACTGGATTTGGGATGGAATTGATTCCTAGAATCTCAAGAGCTCAAAGTATGGATGTTTTATCTTCGCAAGCCGCTACTGCAGGTTATCAATCGGTAATNATCGCTGCCCATACTCTGGATAAATTTTTTCCAATGTTAACAACAGCAGCAGGAACAATTCGCCCAGCACAAGTTCTAATTATCGGGGCTGGTGTTGCAGGTTTACAGGCAATTGCAACAGCTAAGCGTCTCGGAGCGATTGTCAAAGGATATGATGTCCGCAGCGCAACAAAAGAACAAGTAGAATCACTAGGNGCAAAATTNGTTGAAACTAATGTTTCTGCAGAAGGAGAAGGTGGTTATGCTAGAGAACTNACGGCGGATGAAAAACAAAAACAACAAGCCGCTCTAGAAAAAGAAATTATGATTTCAGATGTTGTAATCAGTACCGCTGCTATTCCTGGTCGTCCGGCGCCAAAAATAATTAGGAAGGAAGCTGTCGAAAAAATGAAGCCAGGNTCTGTAATTGTTGATTTGGCTGCTGAAACAGGTGGCAACTGCGAACTTACTAAAGCAGGTGAAACGGTTATCGAGAAGAAAATTAAAATAGTGGGTCCAACTAACTTGCCATCATCTCTGGGGCAGCATGCCAGTGAGATGTATGCAAGAAATCTATTTAACTTCATCTCGNCNGCAATAAAAGAGAGTGAATTAAACATTGATTGGGATGATGAGGTTTTCTCATCTTCGGTTGTAACTCATGAAGGTAAAATCATTCATGAATTCACACGCAAAGTATTTGAAGGAGAATCTACCTGATGCAAGAAATTATTCAAATTGATGGATTTATAGCACTATATATTTTTATGCTAGCAGGATTTGTTGGTTACGAAATCATCGGTAGGGTACCAGCAATTCTTCACACGCCGTTNATGTCTGGCTCTAATTTTATTCATGGAATTGTTCTAGTAGGAGCAATGGTCGCTCTAGGTAGGGCATCAACGCCTTTAGAACAAATCATCGGTTTTATAGGGGTATTTCTTGGTGCTGGCAATGCTGTAGGNGGTTATGTAGTNACAGAACGCATGTTAGAAATGTTTAAAAGCAGTAAAGATCAGAAACCATGAGCATAATAAATATAAAACTACTCATTGATGCTAGTTATTTTTTAGCAGCCGTATTATTTATTTTTGGCTTAAAAAGAATGAGCTCTCCTGTTACAGCACGTAACGGTGTCGTTTGGGCGGGACTTGGGATGGTGTTAGCAACTCTGGTTACATTCTTGTTTCCACAAATGACCAATTACCTGCTGATGTCNATTGCTATTGGGCTTGGNGGAATGCTCGCATGGNTCAGTGGAAAACGTGTAGCCATGACCGATATGCCGCAGATGATAGCGCTATATAATGGTATGGGTGGTGGTGCAGCAGCGGCCATTGCAGCGGTTGAATTATTTAGCGGAAAAGACCATGGGCTAACATTTAGCATCCTAGCAGTACTTGGGGGATTTATTGGTGCGGTGTCTTTCAGTGGAAGTTTAGTTGCTTTTGCAAAACTTCAAGGATTTAACAACACAACTCTCCGTTTCAAAGGACAACAAATTTTCAACATGGTTATTCTTGCGGCAGCTCTGATCGTGGGAANTATTATTATAACTCAACANAATAGTAGCGACATGATTGCGCTATTCTTTATTCTGTCTTTACTGCTCGGATTAACAATGACCCTACCTATCGGTGGAGCAGATATGCCAGTGGTGATTTCGCTCTACAATGCTTTGACAGGTCTTGCTGTAGCATTTGAGGGTTTTGTACTACAAAATCCAGCCATGATTATTGCGGGAACGGTAGTAGGAGCTGCTGGTTCATTGCTAACTCAATTAATGGCAAAAGCAATGAATCGTTCTCTAGGAAATGTATTGTTCTCNGGTTTTGGTGATACTACNAGTGAAGCATCTGAGGTTTCGGGATCAATGAAACCGATTGAAGCAACAGATGTCGGTGTTATGCTTAGTTTTGCCAATAAAGTTTTAATTGTACCTGGCTATGGAATGGCAGTCGCTCAAGCACAACATAAAGTCTGGGAATTAACACAGTTNCTCATTGAGCGTGGAGTAGATGTTAAATTTGCTATTCACCCAGTTGCAGGTCGCATGCCGGGGCATATGAATGTACTGCTTGCTGAAGCCGGCGTCCCTTACGATATCATTTATGATGCAGATGAAATTAATTCAGAGTTCTCATCGACCGATGTNGCGCTGATTATCGGGGCAAATGATGTTGTTAACCCTGTGGCAAGAACAGATCCAGCAAGTCCAATTTTTGGGATGCCTATTTTAAATGCAGATCATGCAAAAAATGTTATTGTCATTAAAAGAGGTCAAGGCGCGGGGTTTTCTGGAATAGAAAATGCACTGTTCTTTCTTGATCAAACAAGAATGTTATATGGTGATGGCCAAAAAATGGCNGCAGAACTTATACAATCAGTAAAATCTTTATAGATTACATATAAGAACCAGGCTTTTAAGCATACAATAATGTATAGCCGAATAAACACAAACTAAAACGATAANTTTTAAGATTGTTTTGTTAGTAGTAGTGTTTAATCTTTTTAGGCAAAGTTAANAATTTTTAGACTGGTATCTCGTTTTGAGTCAAAATAATATAATTAGTGTTGCAATAGATCTTCCATTATTCCGTCTCTTCGATTATTTACCAATAAAAAATACTCAAACACTTCCAAAACTNGGTTGTAGGATATTAGTTCCATTTGGACAGCATGAAAAAGTTGCAGTAGTAATNGCGTTAAATCAGAAAAGCGACATACCAAGATCTAAATTACGTAACGTATTAAAAATTATTGATAAAAAACCGCTGTTAAATGAAGTTGATCTTTGGCTAATTCAGTTTACAAGTGATTACTACCGACACCCGATTGGAGAGGTGGTGGCATCTGCATTACCATCGCTCCTTCGTAAAGGAAAATCACTAACACCAACATTAGAACAATTTTTTATTACTAACAAAGGAAGCAGCGTTGATATCAAGGCTTTATATTCAAAAGCTAAACGTCAGGCTGAGCTTCTAAATACCATCAGAGAATCAACGGAAATTAACTCGAATACCTTAGACGAAAAATTACCAACTTGGCGAAGACAGAAAAAAATATTGCTTGAAAAAGGGTGGATATCAAGCAAACTTTCTGAAGATCATGGCTTGCCTGATGTAGAGAAAATAAATACAAAACCTGGTCCAAATCTTAATTCAGAGCAACGAGTTGCTGTTGAATCAATAATTAATAAAAAAGGATTTCATACCCATCTTTTAGATGGGGTTACTAGCAGTGGGAAAACTGAAGTCTATCTACACATTATCCAAAATATTATTAAAAGCAAAAAGCAAGTCTTAATTTTAGTGCCTGAAATTGGTTTAACTTCCCAGTTAGTTAAACATCTTATTAATCGTATAGGAATAAAACCTGTTCTTATGCATTCCTCGCTGACAGATAGCGAAAGACTACTGTCTTGGAGAATGTCTAAAAATGGCTCCGCACCGTTAGTACTAGGTACCCGCTCGGCTATTTTTATTCCAATTAAAACGCCTGGATTAATTGTTGTTGATGAAGAACATGACACGTCTTATAAACAACAAGAAGGTTTACGTTACTCTGCAAGAGACTTAGCTATCATAAGAGGAAAATATTTGAATATCCCGGTTATTCTTGGTTCAGCAACCCCTTCATTGGAAAGCTTAAAAAGATGTGATGAAAATTTTTATCAACATCTTAAACTTACCTCAAGAGCTGGTAATGCCCTGCCTCCATTCATGCGTATTGTAGATCTCTCAGTCAACAAAACAAAAGATGGCATAAGCGAACAACTTGTTTTGGCTATAGATAAACACATTAAAAATAACGGCCAAGTTCTAATTTTTCTTAATCGACGAGGATTTGCTCCAACCCTTATCTGCAATCATTGTGGACATATAGCAGAATGCAGTCGATGTGACTCTCGAATAACAGTATCCATAGTAAAAAAATCTTTGGAATGTCATCATTGTGGATCTAAAAGACCTATCAGTTATAAGTGCGATGAATGTGGCGGAGAATGCGTTCCTTTGGGCCAGGGTACCGAAAGAATAGAAGAGATTCTTTCTAAAAAATTCTCAAAATATACTATCAAGCGTATTGATAGTGACAGCACTAGACTTAAAGGAACAATGGATAAAGCATTAGCTCTAGCTACAAGTGGACAATCAATGATCTTAGTTGGTACACAAATGTTATCTAAAGGGCATCACTTCCCTCGTTTAACTTTA
>PBBK01000024.1 GCA_002717685.1 Gammaproteobacteria bacterium
GGGCCATAACCTTGTTTTTCGTAATACGCTCTCACTGTGTCATCAACTTTTCCAGCTGGAACACCTATCGTAGCTGACTCTAAAGCCAATTCCTGTCCCCGTTTAACCGTCTCCCAAACCTTTCTATGTTTCTTGGTGGGCTCGCCATACACCCAGGTCCGGGAGATATCTGACTGATAATCATGCACCGAGCAACCACAATCCATGAGAATAATACCTCCTTTCTTAACCTGCTGTGGTTGTCCAGTACCATGAGGATAGGCACTAGCTTCATTGAGCAGAACCCCTGAAAAAACAGGTCGTCCGCCTAACGCGAGAGAAGCATCATCCATAAGAGTGGCTATATCTGCAGGATACATACCTTCTTCTATCTGTTGATAAACGTATTGATACGCCTTTATGGTCACATCATTAGCTTTTTGCATCAAAGCTATCTCTGCGGGAGATTTATACATCCGGCAACCGCGGGTTATGTCTTGGCCGGATACTACTTGAAAATTCTTTGCTGCCAGTTGTGTGCCGTACACGATAAAATGACGAACCGTCTCCTCAACGGCTATCCGACCTTTATTTAATCCCAAATTGTTGAGGATATTTAAAACCAAATCAAAAGGATTTTCGTGCTCGTGCCAAGTTAGAACATTTTCCCCGAAAGCCATACTTTCCCTAACTGAAGGTTCTTCGAAAAAAGGAGTGATGAATGCAATATCTCCATTGGCGGGAATGAGTACGCCGGTAAAACGCTCAGATCTTCTCCACCGGACACCGGTGAAATAAATCAGTGCTGAGCCTGCTTCTATCAACAACATATCGATATTCATCTTACGCATGATTTTTTGCGCTTTAGTAACACGCGCTTTTCTCTCATCAACCGTAATTGACACCGCATCACCAGTTATGTCCTTTAAAGAGGAGTAATCAGAATTTTGAGCTAGAACTGATGATGGTGACACAATCGATCCAGTTACTCCTAATACGGTAGAATTTTTTAGGAAATCACGCTTGTTCATAGTCAAAACTCCAAGATGATAGTAGGTTAGTGGATTGAAAACCTCTGCCACCCATGGATGGTTTTCTTAATTTCATAGGTAGGCCAGTATAGATTGTCTAATTTCAAGGTAATCACCTCTGTAAAACCATTCATGGTGATGGTTGTTAATCTTAAAGATTTTTGATCATGTTTTTCCCTAACAACAGTCACGAATTCTTCTAAATCTGGTGTTTTAATCCCGTCAACTTCCATGATTCGCCTGCCTGCCCATAGTCCATAACGTGTTGCGGGAGAACCATAATTATAAAATGCAACATACACTCCNTCAGGATTAATNCCCCGCTGCAATGCCATTTCCCGATAAGGGTTCTGCANTAAAGCNCCNGCCCATAAGACCNTATGNTGAATNCCTTTACCATCAAGTTGAACAGTACTAACATCNACCTTNTGTATTTCTTTATTGCGTAAAANNGTGACAACAACATTTGTCTTTTGAGTTGNNTTTTCAAGCTCTCTAAATGATGTGATGATTTGATCATNAATNGCTANNATNATATCTCCATTCCGTAACACTTTNNCTGCNGGNGTTCCCGCAACCACTCTACTCACCGAAAGNACNCTNCTATTCTCTGCNGCTCTNTGNTCAAGNTTCTCTANCCATAGATCATNTANNCCNAATTTTCGGGCTGCAAANAGCGGTAAGTATCTCGCTTCTACTTCCAATGAATNNATAGANCTNNCTGNNTTTACANNATCNANCAATTCTGNAAGTAGTTCACTACTAATNCCTCGATTAAATTGCCTCATTTCNCCATCGGAATAAATACTAAAACTTGACCATAAAGCNCTNACACTTCCATTTTNANCAACGATAACTCCATCAAAGTTTTCAGGNCCATTAACGAGATTNATACCATCCACATTTGCCTCACGAAAACGGANAGTTCTAGANAAAGGTATAGTGATAGGNCCAATTGATGACACATTACTTTCCTGATNNGCNAGTTGATGATCCATTTTAAGNCCAACAACTAANACATTTTGACCAGAAACNAGAGGCTTGGTATTAAAAGATGCNGTTTTTACCGGAGTATTTCCTATNAAACTTGGATCATAGGATACAACNGCTAAATTATGCAGTGGATGAATNTATTCAACTTGCCCATCAATNTCTAATGAACCNGCAAATGTAATTCTTACATCNCCCATNGCAATAGGAACCGTATTNCGATCNACGAGAATAAACCCTTTNTTGGCATCAATGATTAATCCCGTNCCGTANTAATGTTGCTCGGATACGCCTGATAGNGTATAGGGTAAATCAAAATTTACCATAACTAAGGATTTTGAAATTGTATCCANTGTNTTATTTTTNTATTGAGGAAATTGTGTTNTACTTTNCTTAGNAACAGATTTANTNAAATTATTTTCNAGTTCCTGNCAAGNCCAAATACCTAGAGAATCATNNCGTATNCAGTGTTTTAGAGGAAACCAAANTCGATCCATCTGAATNNNNCGNACAATACTATTGTTNGGATCATCCATTGTNNTGAAGCGTATGGTAGCNNTATCNCCNTCATCAAGAACCGAAAGAATAGNTTTAAGTGAGTCAATTGNTTCAACTGCTTTGCCATCTACTTCATGAATNANAGCNCNATGAGGTATNGCCGATTTTGAAAAAATNTANCCAGGATCCGCTACATAAATGCCTTTCAGTGGNNGNTTNNGATGTCTAACTTGTTGGTACGATAAATTATGTACCACNGCATCNCCAAATTGTAGAAAGGTATCTGGNGTAATANTNTNTAGATCNGTAACNTCAATCATTTCCTTTATNATNNGTCCAGACCTNTCAAGTTCTACAGAAATCANTTCNCCGACTTTATTATCAATAATCGAGGCAAATTCAAGAAAATCNGTNACNAACTTNCCATTNATCCGAACNANGATATCTCCNGGTNTTATNTTTCCANANGCAGGCGATNCGGGAACAATAAATTTAGCNACAAGCATGCCAAAAAGNTCTTTATTATGNGTTCTTACAAGNATTTCNGTTTCGTTNGATAATCCAAGTCGAGATAATTCATCAAATGTGTNAATTACGAATTCAGATTGNAGGCTNCCGCGTTCNATAGGNTGTTNTTTTTGCAGNAAACNAAGANCTCTTTTAATNCGATTTAAAGGTAAAAAGAAACTACTGGCNGAAGANTTNNTTGCTCCNGCATTTAAAGCAATAACTTCGCCGNTGATATTGANNACNGGNGCNCCAGATGACCCGCCTGAAGTACCNGAGGATGCTTGNAAATAAANAGTATTAAAGTCATTATAATTTCCACGTCCATAATCAGGTGCTTTTCTATCCANGCGAGCTAAAGTACCATCNAGTATTGATANCTGCTCACCTGAATCATTACCAATNATNCGAATTGATTCCCCGACATTAGCAGANTCAGGNGCAAGAACGAGCTCAACAGGNTTTATATGTTTAAGTTCTTTCGGTTGATAGCGAAAAAAACCAAAATCNTGTACAGGATCACGATANACNGGAGTTAATCGNACTTCCTCNTTATTCAAAAANACNGCCTCNGCAATNACTGGTCCTGATGTAACCACGTGNCGGTTNGTTANNATNAGNCCATTTTTNGCNTCCACGACAAATCCCGATGCCTGAGACGAAGAGTTCCANNTAGNATCAAATGCACGCGTACTATCTACTCGGATGCTAACAATGCCAGTAGAAATTTNTTCTAGTGTCCTAGACCAATCCTGTTCCTCTGCTTGGCCTAATTGTAATGAAGATAAAATAAGTAAAATCTTTAAGAATTTATAATTCATAATTGGGTTGTAAAAATATTTATTCGATAATTTCTTTGTAGGTTAAATCAAGATTTCTAGCCGCCTGAAGTTCATCAACACGACTTACTGGCATATTGAAAGGTGCTTCTTTGTGATTGGTATTTTTTGTTTTGGCATTATCAAGTATCTGTGCCATTGCATCAACAAAACTGTCTATCGTTTCTTTAGTTTCTGTTTCNGTGGGTTCTATCAGTAAACACTCTGAAATTAATAATGGAAAATATATTGTTGGTGCATGAAAGCCATAGTCTAAAAGGGATTTGGCAAAATCCATAGCGTTAATTGAGAACTCTTTCTGTTCATTTTTCAGGGTAATAATAAACTCATGTGTTGCTCGACGATTAGGAAATGCAAGCTCAAATCCTACATTTTTCAGACGGGATTGAAGATAATTAGCATTTAAAGTTGCAAATTCAGCAATACGTTTCATCCCATTTGCCCCTAAAAGTCGCATGTAGACGTAAGCGCGAATCAATACTCCGGCATTACCCATAAACCCCGATAAACGCCCAATGCTTTTGGGTAAGTCTTTTTCAGCNANCCAACGATATTTAGCTTTTTTTCCTGTNCCTCTTTTACCTATTATTGGAATTGGCATAAAAGGCTTTAGGNAATCNCCAACGCCAATAACCCCTGATCCTGGGCCACCNCCNCCATGAGGAGTTGAGAATGTTTTATGTAAATTCAAATGAATGACGTCAAAACCCATATCNCCAGGCCTCACCTTACCAAGTATTGCATTTAGATTTGCGCCATCGTAGTACAACAAACCTCCAGCTTTATGGACAATATCTGCAATTTCCGTGATATTACGTTCNAACACACCTAATGTAGAAGGATTGGTCAACATAATACCGGCAGTATTTTTACCAACCATATTCTTCAACGCGTCAATATCTATATCNCCATCTTCTTTCGTTGACAATTCAAGAACTTTGCATCCACACATAATCGCAGTTGCTGGGTTTGTNCCGTGCGCCGCATCGGGGACTATAATTTCATTGCGATGTTTCTCGCCTCTATTTANGTGGTAAGCGCGGATCATAGCTACGCCCGCAAATTCTCCTTGGGCTCCAGCCATTGGGGTTAGCGAAATAGCTTGCATGCCTGTAATNGCTTTGAGCATATCCTGTAATTCATACATTGAAGATAGAAATCCTTGGCTATGATCCTCAAAAGACAATGGATGTTTATCTGCAAAACCAGGCATCATTGCTATCTGATTACAAACACGAGGATTGTATTTCATGGTACATGAGCCTAATGGATAAAAATGTGTATCAATTGAGAAATTCTTTTGCGATAAACGAGTAAAATGTCTAACAACTTGCAACTCTGATACTTCCGGTAGCACGGGATTGCTATGTCGTAAAAATTCGTCAGGTAGACCTGTATCGCTTGAAAATTGAGGATACTGAGCAAAAGCAGCTCGTCCTTTTCTTGATTTTTCAAATATTAATTCCGTCATAACATTTTCCATTAAAAACTAACCAATTTCTCTACTAACTTTTCTGTTAAATCATTATTTCCTTCATCGCTTCAGTAAACATAGTAATATCTTCATCGGTTTTNGTTTCAGTANCGCAAACCANTAAACNATTTNTTANTTGAGGAAAATCTGATGTCAAATCATAACCTCCTAGTATATTTCTTAAAGATAGTTGNTCTAAAACATAATCAACAGGATGATCNAACTTGATNGCAACCTCATGAAAGTAAGGNCCGCTGAAAATTGTTTTAATCCCATTGATCGATGTTAACTGTTGAATCAATTTAAAGGTTTGTTCATGAGATTTCTGNGCTACCGATCTTAGTCCTTTAAAACCAAGTAATGACATATATATTGTTGCTGCCGTGACCATGAGTCCTTGATTGGTACAAATATTTGAAGTGGCTTTTGATCTACGAATATGCTGTTCTCGCGCTTGCAAGGTTAGCGTAAAACTTCTCCTANNCTTTTGATCAGTTGTNCANCCAACAAGACGTCCAGGGATTTGCCTTAAAAATTCNTTTTTACAAGTAATAAATCCGAAATATGGACCGCCGTATGACAAAGGTATNCCCAGAGGCTGGCCTTCGCCGCAGCAAATATCAGCTCCATTTTTACCCCATTCACCTGGAGATTTAAGTAGTGCAAGGGATATAGGATTGGTAACTGCTATTACCAATGCNCCNATCTCATGCGCCCAATCTGTTATAGCNTCTACGTTTTCTAAGGTTCCAAAAAAAGAAGGGTGTTGNATAACAACAGCAACTGGAGACTGATCATATTCAGAAAGCTCGTCAACATTTGTTTTACCAGTATCTATATCCAATGGCAGTCGATCAAACGTTAAGCCCTGTCCTTGACAAATGGTCGTCACTACTTTTTGATACGTGCAATTCACGCCAGAAACAAAAAGTACTTTNCTCGAATCTGAATTTCTATTAGCTCTGACTGCCATTAGAATAGCCTCAGCTACCGANGAAGCGCCGTCATACATAGAAGCATTACTAACATCTAAGCCAGTTAGATTTGCCATCATTGTTTGGTATTCATAAATTGTTTGGAGAGTACCCTGACTTGCTTCNGCTTGATAAGGTGTATAAGCGCTATAAAATTCTCCGCGCGTNGCAATATCCCACACCACAGCAGGAATATGATGGTCGTATGCTCCTGCNCCAGTAAAACATAACAATTTTTNATCCAGCGAACCCCGTTTACGCATTAATCTGGTAATTTCCATTTCTGATAATGCTTGAGGNACTTCTTTTAGCTGATCAATTAGAAGGTTTTTTGGTATTTCATCAAATAAATCGTCAATACTTCCTGCTTTAATNGTTCCAAGCATTTCTTTGATATCGGTTTTNTTATGAGGGATAAAAGGCATAATCTTCACTGAATATTAACTAATATTTATTCCNCTAAATCATCAAGAAACTGNTGATANTCATCNGCATTCATTACGTTGTTAATTTCATCGCTCGGAAAAATACAAGCTATCCAACCTTCCCCATAGGGGTCTAAATTAATTATTTGAGGTTCGTTGGNCAAATTCTCATTAACATTAGTGATTTTTCCAGATAAAGGTGAATAAACATCTGATGCAGCCTTCACAGATTCAACCACAGCCATTTCTCCGCCCGCATCAATATTTTGTCCAATCTCTGGGATTTCAACATAAACAAGATCCCCTAAGGCAGCTTGAGCATAATCCGTAATACCTACGGTAATATTTCCATCCTCTTCCTTACGGAGCCACTCATGCTCATTGGTGTAATATAGATCTCCAGGTAAGTCATTCATAATATTCTCCTCCAAAATACATCTATCTCAGCATTTTGAGATTTATCAATGCTTTATTGTGTCTAACAAATGGTAANTTCACTACCNTTACTTCTAGTATATTTCCTCGTACTTCAACACTTACTTTATTANAATCACTCATTGGTATTCGTGCAAATCCTATTGAGCATTCCAAAGTNGGAGAATATCCNCCACTGGTTATTTTTCCTTGCTCAATTCCATCAATCANAACTTTTTGATTATTTCGTAGGACACCTTTNTCCATAAGNACTAATCCACATTGTCGATTGTGATCTTGTGCGATTTTCCTTTCCATTAATTTTGATCTACCAATAAAATCACGGTTTTCTGGCTGCCAAGANATAGTCCACCCTAGTCCTGCTTCTATAGGTAGAGTCNATTCATCCATATCTGAACCATAGAGATTCATGCCTGCTTCCAACCTTAAGGTATCGCGNGCACCCAGGCCGCAAGGCTGAAAACCAACACTTAGCGATTCTTTCCAAAACTGCTCAATATGACCCGTAGGAAGCATGATTTCAAGACCATCTTCTCCAGTATATCCAGTACGTGTAACNAATATATCTTCATAATTGATTCCACTAAANGGCTNAAGNTCAGATAGANGGGCTTCATAATCTTCTGGGAACATTGATAACGCTAAATCACGAGCATTAGGTCCNTGTAGAGCAACCATAGANATATNNGNACGTTCATTNANAGTTATATTNAACTGACTTCCATTGCTCATAATCCACTTCATATCCTTCTCTCTAGTAGCAGCATTAACCACTAATCTATAAATATTGGTATCAAAAAAATAAACTATAAGATCATCAATTACGCCGCCATCCTGATTCAACATGCAGGTATATAAAGCCCTACCGATATTAGTTAGTTTTGAAACATCATTNGCTAAAAGATATTTAAGAAACANCAANGCATCAGATCCTTCTATATCAATAACGGTCATGTGCGATACATCAAAAATCCCGGCATCATTTCTAACAGCATAATGCTCNCTAATTTGTGATCCATAATGAATAGGCATTTCCCATCCACCAAAATTAGTCATTCTTGCTCCCGCAAGGATGTGTTGATCATACAATTGAGTACGTGTTCCCATGCTAATCTACAAAATTATTTTAAATACATCCTTAAATAAAAAAGGGCGACCTAGATTTCATACTATTACAGCATAATTTCTAGGTCGCCCCTCTGTCCTTGTACCTGAGAGATCAAACGAAATCTTATTCGCATACCCCTTCGGTGAGCCATTTTTCAGTCTCTCTCCAGAGCTAATCAGAATATTCAGTCCGTTTGCCTGAGCGTTTCCGAGCTAGTTGCGTCTTCGGCGCTTCTCTATTTTCAAGAAGAACTCTTCTGTCTATTCTTTTGATTAGTNATTTTAATAATACTCTTTACGAAGCATGATGCAACGAAATTCTTAAAATCGCCGATCTGTTCTTTTTATNTACATATCCATTTCATNNTGTTCNTACATAGGTATAAAAAATGAATCTGGNTCACAAGTATAAGGAAAAATCTCCGCGTNATGACTTTTNATCCATTGNCGGCGNCGAATTGGAAATCTTTTATAATTATNTGGATCTTTAACAGTAATAATTGCTGTTAATACATCACCACGATCATTAAGATTATAACGTTCCTGGATATGTGCTTTTTCAGAAATCAGTTCACCGCGAAAATCTCTGATAGTTTTTTCGAGATTAACAGTATCTACCACTAAAGTATCGCCTTCCCAATATCCGGTAGAGTGTCCCATTCTAGAAGGAGGCATGAACTGGCTTGGTTTCCTACTATCCATCCAAATTCTTCTTACCTTAGATTGATACTCATAAATCATTGTATATCTATCTTCACTTGTTATGATTTCGAACGGAAAAGTATAAGTTACTAGTGCTGGCAACCCGATAGATTCGCAACGAACATCAGGCTGATCATAATAGGGTAAATAATTCTCAAGCCATTTCTTACCATTTGGTGTTAGTGCCATTGTATACTTCCTAAAATCAAGCTGTTGTGTAGCCACCCATAATCCAGAAATATCTGAAGGATTCGGTTTAAGTTCTTTTTGTATCCTCAATTTTTCCCGTTCTGCTCGCCATGGCCCTGGATCTTCTTTTTGAGCAGCTGCTCCCTCCTGAGTATAGGTTCCCTTTATAATATTTTTATCAATCTTACCAATCATTTTTCGATCGAATACAAAACCACGCACATCGCGACTATCTGCTATTAAAACAATATCATTATTTGAAATTTCTATTGATACCGGCCCTCCTTCTAGATACGCTCTCCATTCATTATTTATATTTTCTATTTCTAATAACCCTTCTAAAACCCTTTTCTTATCTTGGAGCGATATAATCCAGCGACCCTCAAACGTGGATTCTTCTCCATAGGAAGCCGAGCAAAAAATCAAAGTTGCTAAAAACACTGACACACTTTTAGAAAATATTTTAATCACAAAATTATTCCGGCACTTTATCAACAAGAATGGTTCCATCTTTAAGTGTAATGGTAATGATGGAAAGCATTCTACGATCATCTCGTCCTGCAAAACCATGCATTGTTACTTTATCTCCTACTTTAATTGAATCTCTGGTCCACCCCTTTCTGGCCAACCAAACTACTGGAGATCCACGAGCATCCCATATTTCTTCATTTCCATCATGTTTAACAGCAATGAGGTAACGAACATGGGGATTCTTAAACCAAACCTGGGTTATAGTTCCAGAAAAAGTTAAAGTCTTCTCTGCTATAAATTCAGCAGTGAATGAATGATGGCAGTATGCTGACGGAGCAGATATAAAATTTAGTAAAACAAATAAATAGATAGTCAAATAATAAATGCTTTTTTTTCTATTCATTGATTGGTTCATGATGCTATCCGCTATCCCTTAGTTATATTACCTTGATTCTCTACTCCATACTTCTGGAAACCATTTATCGTCAAACGGAGGATCACCTGGATTAATGGAGACTTTATCCTGATCAATAATTGGATCAGTGCCATCTCGTGGATCCCAACGTGCATCGTCGCCAACATAACGGATGGAAATAGCAGCTCGTCGATTTTTTTTGTCTTGATTTTTTGTTGACCCGTGAACAGCGTACGCTCCAAAAAAAATAGTATCTCCCGGCTCCATTTCCCAATCAATTATTTTAAATTCATCAGATTTGCTATCAAAATCAGGCATCTTTTCATAATCATTGCTCTCATCTAGAAATTTAGAGCTTGCGCTGTCTTTACCGAATGCTGTAGGTTGAAAAATCTTTCTCCACTGACTAGAACCTTGTATGAAACGCAATCCACTTGAAAAGGGATTGCTTTTAGTTAATGCCACCCAAGCAGAAATAATTTGGTTTCCTTGGAAAGGCCAATAGGGTTGATCTTGATGCCATGGAGTAGCATGGGACGTTCCTGGATCACGAATAAATGTATGATCAAAAAATAACCTGGCAGTCCTACTACGCATTAGCAAGCCAGCAATCTCAGGTAATTTGGTATGTGCACAAAAATCATACATCCAAGGCATCGTTGGCCAAAGGTGTCTATCAGAAAAACCTCCGATACGATTCGTTGTCCAACGATCTTCGTCATCGTTAATAAGTAGATCAAGATTAGATAATAAATTTTTAATATCATCATTATCAACCGCTCCTCTAATACACACTGCTCCATCTTTTTCAAAACGATTAATTATGTCATTTGATACCATCTCTATATCTCCTAATCATAATGATATTGCTATAATTTTATTCCCAGTGCTACTTCTGCAGTAAGGCGCTTAATAAGTCCACTATGATTAAAAAGATGCGCGCCAATACCCCTAATAGCTGCGAGTGTTTTTGAATTTGATAAAAATAAATTATTTAAACCATCAACAAAATATAACATTGACATATTCGCTCCTTTACGTTGACGCTCATAACGACGTAATAATGGAAGATCGCCTATATGATCCCCATTAGAAAAAGCTTTTGCTATGACTTCAGCTAATGAAACTGCATCTGCAAAACCTAAATTAACCCCTTGCCCAGCCAGTGGATGAATTATATGAGCAGCATCTCCCGCTAAAGCTAAGCCAGGTAAAACATAATGATTAGCGTGTTGTATTTTGAGAGGAAATGACGCTCTTGGCCCATGAACATCAAGAGCACCCAGAATATAGCCGCTGGCTATAGAAAGTCTCTTAGCTAACTCTTTATCAGAGCAAGACATACTGATTTCTGCATCTTCTGGAGTTGTGGACCATACAATAGATAACATTCCATGTTGTAGCGGAAGTAATGCAATAGGTCCATTTTTTAAAAACCGTTGTCTAGCTATATTATCATGATGATTTTCAGGCTTTACCATAGCGACAAATGCTGATTGAAAATACTCACGACTTTTGGTTGCAATACCAGCGCTCTCTCTAACCTGTGACAAGGCACCATCCGCGCCTATAAGTAAATCAGGGCTATAAAATTTGCCATCTGATGTTTCAATTTTATATCCCCATTCACCTGAAATTTTTGATAAATTATTTATACGTGATGCAAATTTTATCTCGATACCTATTTCTTCTATTTCGTTAAGTAATGCTTGCTGAATTAATTCATTTTCAACAATAAATCCCAATTCGGTCAAACCGAATTCAGCAGCGTCAAATTGGATTCCCTCGGAATCATTAGTATGATTTTTTGCATCCCACACAAACATTTTTGAATATGGACAAGCTCTAAATCTAGAAATACTTTCCCATATACCAATATTGCTTAACATATTTATTGTACCTAGCGAGATGGCTGAAACACGTAAGGTAGCGCCTGATTGGTATTTGAATTTTGGGCGAGTACCGGCATCTAAAACCTTGATTTCTANACGATCAGAAACATTTGATTTGGCTAACAATGCTGCAGTAGCTAATCCAACCATACCTGCACCTACAATTATAATTGTTTTCTTATTTTTCATTCCAATGGCAATCCTCTAGAGAGTCGAGGTAATTTTCCTGCCAAACCCATAGTATGTCTGGCAAATTCTTTTCTTACTCCAGGTATAAAATCAAACCCAATCATTCCAAAACTTCTAAAAATTTTAGTAAGTAGATATCCGCTGCCGAATAACCGAACAATACCATCTGTAAAATGTATTAATTTCGTATGATCTGATTTTCTCCAATTAGAATATTTCTCTAAAACATNAATATCNCCCGGATCAAATTTTTGGGTAATNTTTGCTTCCATCAAACAATCAGATAAAGTGGCAACGTCACGAAGCCCAAGATTAAATCCTTGAGCAGCGACGGGATGTAAACTGTGAGCTGCATTTCCAACTAAAACTCCNCGTTTTGCAATCAAACGATTTGCTCTATTAAGAGCTAAGGGATATGAAAAGCGNGCTCCAATGCGAGAAAACTTTCCTAGTCGAAAACCAAATACTTCTTGCAGTTTAGAAGTNAATTCTTCATCAGAGAGATCTAAATGCTNCTTTGAAGCTTCTGTAGATGATATCCAAACAAAAGCCATCCGATCTTCCTGTATAGGTAATANTGTGATTGGCCCTGATCTTGTAAATCTTTCAAATGCCNTATTGTTAGAATTTTTTTCAGTTTGTAAATTACCAATAATTGCACTCTGTTTATAATCAATTTTGCTAGTACTAATACCTAAGAATTCACGGGTTGTTGATTGAGAGCCATCAGCAGAAACAACAAGCTTACAGGAAAGATCGCGTAAAATACCTCTATCATNAATAGACACAGTGNTATGATTATCAAACATTTTTAATGCTCTTGCGCTAGCAGGACACATTATTTCGATGTTTCTCTTTTCTTTGATAGNGCTCCGTAATACCTTCCCCAAAATACGATTGATTACGACATACCCCAATGCCTCGACATTCTGTTCTTTTGCCTCAATATGAGAAAAACCAAACCTGCCTTTATCAGAGATATGGAGACTTGTAATTGGAGTTGCNGCTTTAAGAATTTCATCCCAAAGACCCATAGCCATGTACATCNGTTGACTGCTTCTAGATAACACTGTTGATCGATCATCAAAACTCGGTTGTTGACTGTCACCTGCTTCGACAGCCTCAATTAGGGCTAACTTTAAATTTAACGGTTCTAAGGCGAGCGCTAAGCTCGTTCCTATCATGCCACCGCCGACGATAATAATATCGTAATCGGTTTTAATTGGATGATTTTGTACTGTGTTGNNTTTTTCTATCATCAAATTCTCTTGTGAACATTGGCCCCTGACCTCTACTTCTAAACCATTTAGTTATGATTGCTTTTTTATGGAAGACGTTATGAAGCCATATGAGTTTCAATGGCATCAGGATCTTTAATCAAATCTTTACTTAAAACATCTGGGCCNTCTTTGTTAACTAATACATCATCTTCTATACGTATTCCGATATTTCTATACTTTTTTGGAATTTTAGAGTGATTTGGGATATATATNCCTGGCTCTATAGTCATAACCATCCCCTTTTCCAGTAACCTCCATTGATNATCAACTTTATAATCGCCAACATCATGAACATCCATGCCTATCCAATGCCCAGTTCGGTGCATAAAAAATTCACGGTAAGCTTCATCTCTGACAAGNGTAGTAAGTCTACCATCTAATAATCCAATTTTTTTTAGGCCTGAAGTTATAACCTTAACTGCTGCATCATGTGGGTCATTCCAATGATTGCCTTCTTTAGCTTTTCCAATAGCTTCATTTTGGGCATTTAATACAATTTCATAAACAGCTCTCTGCTCAGGCGTAAAACGACCATTTACGGGAAAAGTTCTCGTTATATCTGACGCGTAGTAATTNAATTCGCAGCCAGCATCAATCAAAACAAGATCACCNCTNTTAAGAACCGAATTATTAGAGANATAGTGTAATGTGCATCCATTTACACCGNCACCAACNATAGGAATNTATGAATTTACTGCATTTTTTTTTCGAAATTCAGAAATAATNATAGCTTCTAATTCATATTCATACATTCCNGGATGTGTTCTCTGCATCACCTTACTATGAGCNTCTACAGCAATCTTAGATGCGCGCCGCATAGCAGAAATTTCACTATGACTTTTATATAATCGCATGTCATGCAGTAAATGATCCAACGTAATAAATTCATAAGGAATGTGAGAGNCAGNAGATATTTTTCCTCGTAAAAATTTCACCCAATTATTTATTTTTTTGTCAAAATCAGGGTTTGAACCCATGGGATAATACAGGCGATCTCTAGATTCNATGATACCNGGCAAAATATCATCTATATCATCAATCGGGAACGCATCATCAACACTGTAATTGTTGATTAAACCGTCAGGNCCACTGCGCGATCCTTCCCATTTTTCTTTTTCACGATCACGTTCCCTACANAATACTATATATTCTCCATTCTCCCTTCCAGGGGCAATTACGCACACAGCATCAGGTTCAGAAAAACCTGTTAAATAATAAAAGTCGCTATCCTGCCTATATCGATACTCAACATCACGACTTCTATTCTTTATAGGGGCGCTTGGCAAAATNGCTACCCCTTCTTTACCAATCATGCGCATTATTTGAGTACGACGTTTTTTAAACTCTTTTTTATTCATANCTTTCACTGAAGCAAATCGGACTGTGATTTTGTAGTCATTCTCTCCTCATAATTATTTCGAGATTCATCTAACTCTTCAAATATCAATTGTACCGCTATCCGAGTATATTCAACTAACTCTGCGTAAGATCTTTCATTAGTTTCATCATCGTCTTCTTCTCCGATAGTTGCTTTAGTCATCTCTANAAGATCCTTAATAAGAATACTTGTTGGTTCTCGATTAATTGCTTTCTTTAGTTTTTCTGTTGTAACACTAGAAATTAAACCATGTAAATAGCTATCGCACCATGAGCCNATCGCTTTAGCTCTAGTTAGAAGACCCCTGTCATCTCCTGGTAAAAATANCTCGAATTCTGATTGNCTCNCCTCGAGCTGCNGCCATGTTTTTATAAATAAATCATCAAAGATGTATTTATATTTATCTCCCTTCTCATTTGANCTATTTTCGAACATNCGATGTAACCACATATCATGCCCTTTTAACCCNTGCGTCATTATATAACCGCATAAAAGNCCNTGAGCTTGGATNCTATTCCTACCNGAATCGCAATTCTCTAATGCCTCATCTAATTCNCTCTCGTTGGTAAAATTATTCATAATTTAAGTGGTAANCCTGATATTTTTGTATTTAATTAGATATATTTTACAAATAATTTTGTTTNATTGTGNAGATGATTATTCAAAAAAGTTCATATCTAGATTGATTATCTTGTCCGTGGGAACTATATTTACACTATGAANGATGAAGTTAATAGTAATTTTGAAGATGAACTCAAACNTCTTGAAAAAAGATTGGATGAGCTCGTGCAAATCTGTAAAAAACTCCAAACAGAAAATCAATCGTTAAAACAGCGACAAGATTCTATAGCTGAAGAAAGAGCTAATCTCATACANAAGAATGAACAGGTCCGAGCTAGAGTNGAAGCTATGATAGGTAGNCTAAAAGCTATGGAACAAGGAAGTTANANTCGATCGGAAATAATTATGGGGTAACCAGAATGAGCGAAATGTATGCGCATGTCAGTGTTAAGATTTTAGAAAAAGAATATCANATATCATGTAAAGCAGATGAAAGAACAGCTCTACTAGATTCTGCNGAATCATTAAATAAAAAAATGCGTGAAATTCGTGATAGCGGAAAAGTTGTTGGTCTAGATAGAATTGCCGTTATGGCCGCCCTAAACATGGCTCACGAACTCTTATTAGCAGAATCAAAAGATCAAGTTCTCGATGATACTCTCGGTAAACGGCTAAAAAATATGTCAGACCGAATTGAAACAACCCTAGATAGTCCTCAACAACTTGATCTATAGTTTTATAGCAAACGAAACAATTTAGATATAAAAAATTAAATGTCTCCTGCGGTGTTCGATGATGGCTAGGGAATCTCTCGACCCTAAATTTTAATATCGGGATTATGCATTGATAGCAGCATTTGAGCATGACTAATCTTAGAAAGCCTGTTGTTGCTCTTGTTGAACCCACCTAAAGCTCTGGTTTGAGAGCGATAGTCAATAACGGCACATGCGGGAGACGCCTTGACTACGTGTCGTAAAATTTTAATTCTAATATCATATTACAACCAAAATCTAAATGATCATTGAAAACTCAAAATCAGAATTGAGGAAAATTGGTAAAAATATAAGATCCAAAATTGACCCTTTCTTGCGNGAAAAATATTCACACGAAATAAACCAATATATATGTACTACAGATTATTTTCTAAATGCTGAAAATATTTCCTTTTATCTTCCGATGAAAGATGAAGTGGATGTTTGGCCTCTAATAGAAAAATCATGGAAATTAAATAAAAACGTTTTTGTTCCTTCAATAAGAAATAATGCCACACTAAATTTTCATAAAATTAATCGTAATACTGAATATATAACTAACAACCTCGGTCTCAATGAGCCAATAAACGGTGAACGTAAGTCACCTACTGATCTGGATGTCGTAATTACGCCTCTAGTAGTGTTTGATAATTATGGAAATCGCATAGGCATGGGGGGAGGTTATTATGATAAAACATTCGCATTTCTTAATGGAAGTAACGCCCCATTTAAAACGAAGCTTATTGGCGTATCCTTTGCATGCCAAAAAGTCAAAAATATAAAAAAAGACTCTTGGGATGTAAACCTTTTTCAGGTTATCACGGAAAAAGGACCTGCTTACTAATTCTAGTAGCGATTCATGTCTGCAGGTCTTCCTGAAGTAATAAGGGAATCCTTCTCTGATGAGTGTATAGTAAATTTAAGATCTCAAAAAGGTAAAATATGAATCCAGATTCAAAAAAATTGAAGGTCGCTAAATCATCTTTAGATTATATTGAACACGACTGCGTTTTAGGTGTAGGGACGGGNTCAACGGTTAACTTTTTAATTGATTTACTTCCAGATTTAATAAATAAAATCCAAGCTGTNGTCTCTAGCTCTGATGAGTCTACAAAAAGACTTGAAGCTCACGGANTTGAGGTTTCCAATCTCAATAACATTGGGAATATNGATTTGTATATTGATGGAGCTGATGAAGCGACAAAAAATCTTCACCTTATTAAAGGTGGTGGAGGNGCGCTAACTCGCGAAAAAATACTTGCTGCAAATGCCAAGGAATTTGTCTGTATTGTAGATGATTCAAAAATTGTTGATAGATTAGGTAAATTTCCTTTGCCTATAGAAGTCTTGCCAATGGCGCAGTCCTATATAGCTAGGGAAATTGTTAAAATGAAAGGACAACCGATATTGAGAGAAAATTTTATTACTGATAATGGCAATCATATTCTAGACATTCACAACCTTGATATTACTAATCCAATAGAAACGGAAACAATAATAAACCAAATCCCTGGTGTTATGACTGTTGGTATCTTTGCAAGAAGACCTGCAGACATTTTGCTTATTGCGGAAGAAAATACAATAAAAATTATTACAGATAAGGATTGAAATTATCGTTTTGAATACTGGGTTGCACGACGAGCTTTTCTTAAACCCACCTTCTTTCGTTCTACTTCTCTCGCATCTCGAGTTACAAAACCAGCTTTACGAAGATCTGGTCTTAATGATTGATCATATTGAATTAATGCCCTGGTTAACCCATGACGAATAGCGCCAGCCTGGCCAGTTGTTCCNCCGCCCTTCACAGTAGCATTAATATCAAATGCTTTTGATAAATTAATCAACTCTAATGGTTGCATCACTATCATGCGAGCAGTCTGACGNCCGAAGAAGTGATCTAAAGGCCGGTTATTAACTTTTATATTGCCCTTNCCTTTTTTTAGAAAAACTCGAGCTGTCGAAGTTTTTCGTCGTCCTGTTCCATAAAAAAAGTCTTTACTCATGATCTAGATATATTACCTTGTTTATTGTTTTAATATTAAACATTAATGTCTAACGGAATGGGCTGTTGAGCTTCATGATCATGCTCTGGCCCTGNAAATACCCGAAGCTTTGAAAACATTTTTCTTCCAAGTGAATTACGTGGCAACATACCTTTAACAGAAGATTTCAATACGCGTTCTGGCGCATGCTTTAATAACTTAGCTAAAGATATAGATTTTAAATTTCCAATATATCCAGTATATCTGTGATACATTTTGTCTTGCATTTTATTACCCGTTACTCGAATATTTTCAGCATTAATAACCACAATATAATCGCCTGTATCTACGTGAGGTGTATATTCTGGTTTGTGTTTTCCACGTAATCGTCTGGCAATTTCTGTTGACAATCGGCCCAACGTTTTACCGGTAGCATCGATAACATACCAATCTCGTTTTACTTCTTCTGGTTTTGCGGAAAAGGTTTTCATTGTTTATAAATATGTCTATTGGTCCAAGCCTTGATTGTTAGGGTAAAAAATTATAACTTAATCTGAACTAGCGAAAGGCGAAAAATTTTACTTTACCACCAATCTCAATGCAAATGTAAATGTCATGAATGAAAGAAAATTAGATCCAATCGATAAAATACTGAAAAGAGTAGGCAGTACGCTCCAATCTTTACCCTCATCTAGAAAGNATAACAGTCGTGAAAATCCAGCAAGAAAAATACCTGAAACAGAGTTATCAGAAAATGAGAGATTGCATTCAGCTGGACTAATGAGAGTAAATCATGCTGGCGAGATAGCAGCACAAGGCTTATATCAAGGTCATAGTATTTTCGTAAGAAACCCCGNTACTGAGAAACAAATACTGCAAGCGGCTCAAGAAGAACTAGATCACNTGAATTGGTGTAAACAGAGACTTGAAGAGCTTGANGCTAAACCTAGTATCTTAAGCCCAATATGGTATTCGGGGGCCTTCTTAATGGGTGCATTAAGCAGTCTTTTTGGTGATAAATGGTCTCTAGGATTTATAGAAGAAACTGAAAAACAAGTTTCTAGTCATTTAATGAATCATTTACAAAAAATTTCGGAAAATGATTCGAAAAGCCGTGCAATTATTAAAAAAATGCGAGAAGAAGAAGAAGAGCACGGAAATAATGCAAAAAATGCAGGCGCTAGAAATTTGCCAATAGCTATTAGAAAATTAATGCAATTAACTTCAAAAGTAATGACAAAGACTGCCTATTGGATCTAGTAAATCTACTAACTTGCTTTAGATATTTCCAATTTCATTGCGGAAATAGTATTTGCATAATTATCGCTTTTAAAAATTGCTGACCCAGCAACGAAGGTATCTGCGCCCGCAGAAGCTATACTCTGAATATTTTCAATTTTTACTCCGCCGTCAACTTCAAGCCTGATGTTACGATCACTTAAATCAATAATTTTCCTAGCTTCNCTAATTTTATCCAGAGCNGCTTCAATAAACTTTTGCCCCCCAAATCCTGGGTTAACAGACATAATTAAAACCATATCAATATCATCAATAACGTGTTCAAGCCATGTCAAAGGAGTTGCTGGATTAAATACTAACCCNGATTTACAGCCNCTATCTCTAATTAACCCCAATGATCTATGTACATGCTTACTAGCTTCAGGATGAAAAGTAATATAGGTTGCTCCGGCCTTTGCNAAATCTGGAATAATACTATCCACTGGTTCTACCATCAGATGAACATCTATTGGAGCAGTAATCCCAGTATTTCTCAGCGCCTCACAAACCACAGGCCCAATAGTTAGATTAGGCACAAAGTGATTATCCATAACATCGAAATGAATAATATCTGCCCCTGCGTTGATAACGGCATTTACTTCTTCGCCTAACCGAGAAAAATCTGCTGAAAGTATTGATGGAGCAATTTTTGGTTTCACAATATCTTTCCGAAGTAATTATTATCTAACTATAAACTATTAATAGTGTGACCGTTGTTTTTTTATTACCTCATAAGCATTACGAATATTTCTCGTCAATTCCTCTGATNAAGCTAATTCATCCGGCGTTGGGTTAGACGCTGCTATCTTATCAGGGTGATTCTGATTCATTAATCGTCGATATGATATTTTTATTTCCTTGTCAGATGAAGAGGAATTAACCCCAAGAACATTATATGCGTCTTCAAGAATTACCTTATCAATTTGATTATTTACTAATCTACTTGATCGCCTATATAGNCGAATATTCACTTCTAATTGGATNATTTCAGAGCGCTTGATATTTAGTTCCTTTGCAATACTCCAAAGAATTCTTCTCTCTGTTTGACTAAAAGTTGGGCTAGATATAGCANTTTCTGTTAATAACCTCATAAACAAAGTTTGATTTTTAATTCGACTATTGGTATTAAATTTAAATCGGNGTAATGATTGATTAATAGAAAATTTTTTTTCTTTTCCATGATTAAACCATTTAATCGCCTCACCAATCTGCCTTTCACCCAACCTTAGAGAGCTCATTAACTCCCTGGTGATTTTTATTTCATCTTCGTTCACACGACTATTTGATTTGAAAATATGCCCCAAATNCTCAAAGATTGCTTGGACTAAATATTCAGGAAATGGATAAAAATCATCAAACGAAATATTTTGATTTATCCATCTTTTATCTGATTTCCTGTCAAAGTAATGACCTAACAGAAATCCTATAAGAACAAAAAATGATTTACCAGTAGACAAACCAAGAAGNGTTCCTGTAATTTTTCCTAAAAATTTCATCTTTAAAACCCTTGATATATAATATCCTTAGTTAATAGATGCTACATCGACTTAATTGTTATTCCAACTTACACTTTAATTACTAGGACTATATAAAAATTGCTGGAAATATTTCTTCAGCTATAAATTAAATAACCAAAAAAATGATTAATCACAAAACACTCTACCACTCTAATATTCCAGATCTACAATTAATCGGTCGCGGGAAAGTTCGAGATATATATAACGTTGACAAAGATAATCTGCTTATCGTTACATCAGATAGACTCTCAGCTTTTGATGTTGTCCTACCGGATCCAATTCCAACAAAAGGAATTGTGTTAACACAAATCTCAAATTTCTGGTTCAAAATGATGGAAGATATTATTCCTAATCATTTGACAAATACGCAACTTAGTACCGTGATACGTGACGAAAAAATATTGGAGGAATTAGAATCACGTTCAATTATTGTAAAAAAACTTAATCCTTTGCCAATTGAAGCTGTAGTTCGTAGTTATCTTATTGGTTCTGGATGGCGTGACTACCAAGCAACTGGAAAAGTATGTGGTATTGATATCCCTANAAATATTGAGCAAGCNGGAAAATTACCTGAAACCATATTTACTCCAGCAACTAAAGCGCCCTCAGGAGAACATGATGAGAATATTAGTTTTGNAGAAACTAGCGCNCTTATTGGCGAAGAACTTGCAAACCAAGTTCGTGATATCTCAATAGCAATATATGACCGTGCTTCAAGCTATGCTTCAGAGCGAGGTATTATTATAGCTGATACTAAATTTGAGTTTGGCCTTGATGAGAATAATAAATTATATGTCATTGATGAAATGTTAACNCCAGATTCCTCACGTTTCTGGCTTAAAGAAAAATATGCTACTGGAATAAGTCCACCNAGCTTTGACAAACAGTTTGTACGTGATTATCTAGACACCTTAGATTGGAATAAGAAAGCGCCTGGACCAAATTTNCCTGAACATGTTATTAACAAAACTAGGGATAAATATCAGGATGCATACAAAATGATTGCCTATGAAAATTAAATGCCTATAAAACAGTTTTTTACGATTATTCCTAACCTAGCACAAACCATATANAAAATTTCACGCCATGTGATTAGCATACTTATTCAAACTATGNTTTTTTTGNTTGNCCCGTCTGGTCTATCGGCAGAAGTCTATGACCTTGGTGGAATGTATACTTACCATTATCGCGACGGACGCTATGCTAATTGGGGTGACTTTGCATTACAAGGNGCTCAGCTTGCTATAGACGAAATTAATAATTCAAAAATGTTGGGAAATGATACGCTTCGTATGAGTTACGAAAATATCATCGATTATCATTGTTGGCCAGAAAACGCTGGGTTAATGGCTGAAACCTTGATGAAAAAAAATATCATTGCATTAACTGGAGCGGACTGCAGTGGTCCAGCAGTGAAAATAGCTAGAGTTGCAGAAAAATATCAAGTTCCCGTAATTTCATACGGCGCCAATGCATCCTCTCTCTCTTCACCGGAATTATTTCCTTGGTTTGTAAGAGTTGTCAATCCAAGTGAATCTTATGAAGGTTATCTAATTGATGTAGCTGCCCATTTTGGTGTNAAAGAAATTGCTTATTTTTATACCACTGATGCTTGGGGCCTTGGTGCCAGCAAGGTAATACATAATTATACAAGCCGCCATAAAATAAAAATTCTTAAAGAATATTCATTTCCTCGCGATACAAACCAAAAAAAATTACAAAGTTATATGAAGGAAGTTAAAGATGCTGGTATAAAACACATTGTAATTACCACTCCCACTCCAGATACCGTAAGACTTTTCAAGTTACTATATGACTATGATCTAAATAAACCTGGCTATACATTCTATGCTGCAGAGATGATTTTGTCTGATGAAAGCNATGAAGCAGTCTATGGAAGTCTGGGTTATTTTGCTCCCGCAGCTATGTTACCCTCCTCANAAAAATTAACTCTTTTCAAAAAAGCTTTGGAGACACGATTAAATAAAAGAATAAATACAGATTCAAGCACTTTTATAACAAGTGCTTTAAGCTATGATCATATTATGGCAATCGCACATTCAATTAAATCNATCAAGAATGANGGCCAGATTATTAATCGTGAAAATATGATGAAATATTTACGAAAAATGAATTTTGAAGGAGTTTCTGGGCAAGTTTCACTAATACCTGGCAGCAATGATCGAGCAGATATGCCGATTCAAATATTCAATAATCAGGGATATAAGGATGATGGGAAAACAGTAAATTTTGTATCTATAGGTTTTGTTAAAACCGACACTGGAACACTGATCATCAATGATGATGCAATTATTTGGCCTGGAGCATCAAATTTTTAGCATTAATACTAAAGTACTTAAAAGCAGATGCATTAAAAAAATTAATTGAAATAATTCAGTCGACTCAAGTGCCTGCTATCTTCATATCATCTACTAAAAGTGAGCCGCAGCGAAACCCTCCACGAACATCTTGATCATTACCTACCATAGAAATACGTTTGTAAAGATCAAGAAGATTACCAGCAATCGTCACCTCATGGACAGGATAGGAAACTTGTCCATCTTCAATCCAATATCCAACGGCACCTCTGGAATAATCACCAGTAACACCATTTACTCCTTGACCAATCAATTCTTGGACCAAGAAACCTCTGCTTAAAGTTTTAATAATCTCTTTTTTGCCTGAAACATTCCCTGGAACAACAAGGTTATGTGTTCCACCTGCATTACCCGTAGTTTTAAGTCCTAAACGTCTTGCAGAATATGAACTCAGTACATACTCTTGCAATATTCCATCTACTACTAACTCTCTATCATTTGTAGCTACGCCCTCAGCATCGTAAACTTTACTCGCCATACCTTTTTTTATATGCGGACGTTCCTGAATTTGGAGAAACTCTGGAAATATTTGTTTGCCAACAGCATCAAGCAAAAAAGAAGATTTTCTATATTGGGCTGAGCCGGTGATTGCGGCTATTGCATGCCCCAAAAATCCACGGGCAAGTTCTGGTGAAAAGATAACAGGGGCATTAGTAGTTTTTATCTTTTTTGCCCCAAGTCTATTTAAAGTTCTTTTTGCCGCCTTTTTACCAATTTGACGGAGTGAGTCGAGATCCTTAGAATCTCTGGCAGAGCTATACCAATAATCACGCTGCATCTCATCGCTGCTATGCCCTACCACAACACAGCTAATACTATGATTTGTTGTTGTATAACAATCTAAAAATCCGTGGGTATTACCATAAGCTTTTGCTGTAACTCTTGTAGTTACACTTGCTCCCTCTGAATTAGAAATACGGGGATCAAAAGTTAGCGCAATCTCCTCACAATTAATAGCCATATTAATCGCCTCATCAACAGACAAATCCCATTTATGTTTGCAATCAAGATTTGGGAATGGGCTAGAAGCTAAATTGTCAGGATCAGCAAGGCCAGAAAATTTATCAGCTGCTGTATGCTTTGCAAATACACATGCTTTTTCAAGAGTTTCTTGTAATGCAGATATACTGAAATCAGATGTACTAGCATTTCCCTTGCGCATCCCATTATATATTGTGATACCTACACCACGATCATTTGCGTATTCAAGGACCTCAGTATCACCCAATCTTGCCGTTACATTAAGACCAGTACTATGTGTTGCAGCTACCTCTGCTTGATCCACTCCTTTTTTCTTAGCTTCAGATAATAGAAACTCTAGAATATTTGTTAAATCCTTTTGCTTGGGTTCGATTAATTGAATTTGGTTTTGTTTTTCTATTTTTTTCATGGTGATTGATAGTCAACCTAGGACTGGTTCAAGTTTCATTAAGTTGAAAAAATATTAGCTTAATTCTGTATCAATCACTTTCTGTGCCTGGTTCTTTCTATATTTGCTCAATTCTTGTGAAATTGATTTATCATTGAGTGATAATATTGAAGCCGCAAACAAAGCTGCGTTGATGGCTCCGCATTTACCAACACCCATAGTGCCAACCGGAATACCAGGAGGCATTTGCACAATTGATAGCAACGCATCTAATCCGCTTAGTGATCCAGAGTCTAAGGGAACGCCAATAACTGGTATGGTTTTTTTTGCGGCTATAACACCGGGAAGAGCAGCGGCAAGACCTGCTCCAGCAATAATAACTTCTACCCCTTTTTCTTCTATTTTACTGCAATAATCATCAAGTAAATCAGGCGTTCTATGAGCTGATATTACTTTGGATTCATGAGATATATTCAATTCAGATAAGATTCTCCCTGAATGAGACATAATTTCCCAATCAGATTTAGAACCCATAATAATGGCTACTTTGATACTCATTAGTTAATTCTACAATGACTTATTTATTGTGTCTAAATAAGTATTAGTTAATTGAAGAAAAAAAATCTTTAAGTAGTGCCTCCAACGGTAATTTCATCGACCCTTAATGTCGGTTGACCCACTCCTACGGGAACAGTTTGCCCTTCCTTCCCACAAGATCCAATACCACTATCAAGCTGTAGATCATTGCCTACCATAGAAATTTTATTCAATATTTCTGGTCCATCTCCAATCAGCATGGCGCCTTTTATAGGTTGTTGTAATTTACCATCTTTAATTAAATAAGCTTCATTAACAGAAAACACAAATTTTCCTGATGTAATATCAACCTGCCCTCCGGAAAAACTTGGCGCATAGATTCCATTTTTAACTGATCTCAATATCTCTTCTGGATCATGGGGTCCTGGAAGCATGTACGTATTGGTCATACGAGGCATGGGTACATGAGCAAATGACTCGCGCCTGCCGTTACCAGTAGGCGAAACTCCCATTAAACGAGCATTTAATTTATCCTGCATGTAGCCTCGAAGAATTCCATTCTCAATTAGCGTATTATAATTCCCAGGAGTGCCTTCATCATCAACAGCCAAAGATCCTCTACGATTGGGTATGGTCCCATCATCGACAATTGTGCAAAGTGGCGATGCTACCTTTTCGCCAATACGGTTGGAAAAAGTAGAAACTCCTTTACGATTAAAGTCGCCTTCTAGTCCATGTCCAACTGCTTCATGCAATAAAATACCAGGCCATCCAGGGCCCAAAATTACTGGCATAGTTCCTGCTGGCGCAGGAATAGCTTCTAACTGAATAACAGCTTGTCTTACGGCCTCATGCGCATATTTCACTGCATGGTTACTATCACTAAAATATTCAAGTCCCGTACGAGCTCCTCCCCCTGTGTAAGCTTGCTCGCGTCGATCATTTTCCTTCATAATCACATTAATACTTAATCGAACCAACGGCCTAACATCAGTGACAAGATTACCATCTGAAGTAGCAATCATAATCAGATCCTGACAACTATTTAAACTAATCATAACCTGTTCTATACGTTTATCTAATTTTCTAGTTTGATCGTCAAGGTTATGAAGAAGTTCTATTTTTTCTTTATCAGTTATACTGCTAGTTGGATCAATTTTTGGATACAGATTACTTTTACTCGTCGTTGGAAGTATATGCACCGACCTAGATTGCCCCTGCCTAGTAATTGCCCGAGCAGCGCCAGCAGCTTTTTCTAGCGCAGGAAGAATCAGTTCATCAGAATATGAGAAACCTGTTTTTTCACCACTAATAACACGAGCACCCACGCCTTGTTGTATATTAAAACTTCCTTCTTTAATTTTGCCATCTTCTAGTTGCCAGCTTTCTTGCCGTCTCATTTGGAAATACAGATCAGCTTCATCGACATTGTTTGTATACATGGATGAAAGAACCTTATTTATACGATTTTCATTAAGATCCGTTGAATCTAATAATGAGGACATCACGCTATTTGATGAATTGTTAGAATTATCTTCCATGTTTTTAGTAAGTAACTATTTTAAAATTATAAAGACTCATACAGACATCCTGATCGATCACTAACCAAAGTAAATTGTTCGGTATTGGATATCTCAACCGATGGATCTACAAATAAACCGTCAATATTATAATAGACTTGGCCCATTTCTTTTAAAGGTTTTTTAAATATTTGTGAAAACAGTAATAATGCAGCAGCAGCCTGAGGGCCAGCCACCACAGCGCCAACTATTGGCAATGTACTTCCAACATTAGTACTTACAAGAGCAACTTGATTATAATTCTGATCTTTTAGATCTGCATTACCTACAATACCAATATCGGCCGCAGGTCCTTTTAGTGATAAATTACAAGTGTATGCGGATCCATTTTCTAGTCTAAAAGAAGCTTTGATTTCGTCAAACCCGAAACCCTTCTCAAAAACGTCGCTAAAATCTAAAGATAGCCTCCTAGGCAAAGCGACCAGACTCATTAAACCGAAAACACGGCCTGCTCCTGGATTAATTTCATTAAGTTGGCCATTTCCAAATTCAACTTTAATTTCTCCTGTCAAATCACTTAAAAATTCTCCACTAGGTCCGCCTGTCCATTTTACATCTATATCTATATTCATATCCTTACTATTAATAAGAGGCTGGTAACCCAATGCTTCCATTGTCTCTTCGACATTATTACTAATTATTTTTGCCTTAACAAAACTGTGAGAACTGCCATTACCAAGCTCATCAATGACCCAGCCCGCATTGCCATTCATCTTAAAATTTTCGCCAATAATTTCTATATCACTGGCTCTAAGACCGTCATTACTTCTTTTAAAATCTGCTCTAAGAGAGCCGAAATTTCTATCTGAAATTGAAAAATCATTAATTTTTACTGTAATTGATGGCAAAGAGTCCGGTGTTATTGTTTTCTTACCTAAATTAGTTATAGGATTAGATATCTTGAAAGATTGCATATTCAGCATTAATGGATCATCTCCAAGAAAATCATAGGGTATCGATATCAAACCGTCTAACTGCGAACCATACGCTTCTATGAGCCATTCATTCGCGCCCCGGTCAATTACAAAACGATGATCTACAAGGCTTTGATCATAGAAACTAAAATCATTTATATGAAGATCTACTGAACGGATATGATCAAAAATATTGAATCTTTTAACTTCTTCTGAAGTCAGTTGCATCCAATTATCATAATTAATTTTATTAGTTTTTCCCCTTATATGTAATCCTCTGCTTTCAGCTGATGGATAATTATTTTCTCCCAATGTTATTGCTCCATGATCAAACACCCACCCTGACTCAGTAACAAAAAAGTTAAAATTCCATCGAACATCTTCACCAAAATTACCTACTGATTTAACACGATCATTATTAGAAAATTCTATAGTTGTAGTTAAGCTTTTTTCTAATTCAACACTCTTTTTAAACGGTAGAGGAAGGTCCGTTCCTATTCCCTTCAAATTACTCTCTATTGTCACTTTAAAAGGTCTATGTTGAACAGAATTCATACTTGGAAAGTTTAAACTAGCAAAATAATCCATGATGCCATAAATATTTTTCTCATTGAAGAGTTCAAAATTTCTCGCTAGATCCTCTTTTTTAGCCTTTCCTTTAATATCTGCGACAAAAATATAAGGATCGTTAACTTCCTGATTTTGGGACAAGGAAATTTTTATTGGTTGATTAAGGAACTTTGCTGTTAAGGAATTTGAACTTATATAATCTCGGGAAACAGCTATAAGACCATTAATTTTTGTAATAGGAGGCTTAAAATTGTTTATTTCTAAAGAACTATCATTAATTTTAAGATTTACAAAAAATTCATAAGAATTTTTATCCATTATTGGATAAAAAAAATCAAAATCTAATGATAGCTCACCTTTTAGTTCTATGTTTTTCTCGTATCCGCCAAAAAAATCAGAAATTGGGCTATTTTTAATGAAAGTATGAATTGCCCCAAGTGATCCTTGGGATGGAGCATGTAAAATTAAAACAGGATTACGTAAGTCAAAAATATCCATACGCCCATCATTAACGATATTACCTGTAATAGAAAATTGGTTCTTATTGGAATATAAATGCATTCCATCCACAATCAAATCTATATCTTTAATAAAAATATCTGGCCATTTCTCTGAGTAGTTTAACGTCATATCACTAATGTGAGTTTCGCTGTAAAACAAACCATTATCTTTATCAAAAGGAAAATTAGACAGTTCTCCTCTAAGCAGTGTTTTTCCATTAATTGCTTTTCCTGATAAAAAAGATTTATTAAACCAAGAAAACAATGTTGGGTTCATTTTTCTTATAGGTAAAAATTTCATGGCTGCCTTGATATCACTTATATTCCAATCAGTCTGAACATCAGCAAACGGCAGCTGCATCTCTTCTGAATAATTTATTTTTATACTAGACTGGCTTTCAAAGAATGCATTGCTTAATGAGAATCTATCAGTAAGGATATTAATATTTTCATTAATATTTTCCCAAAAAAAAGTACCATTTGCATCACTAAAATTTAGTACATTACTATAATATTCACTGAGACCCAGATGTAAGTTGTTTGAATTAATCTCTATGTTTCCTCCATTACTATTGGCGTGTACCTGTCCTGTCAAACCACTGAAATAAATCTTCTTCGAGTCAATATTTAGAGAAATATTGGAAAATCTAGAAACAAAATTATAGTTAATTACATCCTGTTGGAGTAAAGAAAGATCAATACTAAAATTACTAACAGTTCCTGAAGGTTGATATTGACTATATAACGCATCATATTTTTCTGGCATCCAAGTAATAAAGTAACCTAAATCATCTAGGGAAAGGAATGTAGCATTAATAACAATTGCATTGATATTTTCTCCGATCCCTTTGCCACTATGAATTTTAAAACTGGACAAAGGACGTCGATCTGTTTCTGTTTGTGTATAAAAATCCTCGACTTCAAGATCCCAGCCGTTTGCATTATTTGTATAATTTAAACGTCCTTTTAAATCAATTGATTTATTTACTTGATAGTCTGAGTTGGAAATATTTAGGAAACTAAAGTCCCCGCCAATTTTTTTTAATTTTCCCGAAATAATTTCCAAACTTGATAGTTTTAATTCTTCTATCTCAAATGACATATCCTTTTTTGTATCTAATTGAGAATGATTAACAGCAATATCATACCCAATGATTTCTATATCATTTTCCCTAGTAGGCAATCGAAAAACATTTATGAACTCTTCTAAAGTTAAGCCTTGTATATAAAAACCCTGTCGATCCGCATATGAGGACAAAAAATTGGAATTCTTAACAACAAAACGATCAATGCTAGCGTTTTTATTTATTATCGAATCAAAAATATCAAAACCGATAATAATTTCATCAGCTTTTATTAGATTTTTTTCTGGATTAAGGACCGAAAGATCTACATCATAAAAAATTATCTCTGGCCCAGGTATACTTAATCTGAAACGTATATTTTCGTATTCAAATAAAACTCCAATCTCGTTACTGGCCCATTCTTTTATATAATCCTGGTATTCCTGCTTTTTTAAAATCACGGTATTAAGTTGATTCATAGAAATTACTAATAAAATAATTAGAACAAAAACTGAATAAAGTATTGATTTAATAATAAAGTTTGATTTTTGCTTCATTCTCATATTAATTATTTTGATTCACACGGATTGTATTTATCAATTCCTATGATAAGGATGCCCACTATTCAAAGTATAAATACGATAAAGTTGCTCTATAAAAATTATACGAACAAAAATATGCGGCAAGGTCAACTTAGATAATGACCAACAAAAATTAGCCCTTTTAAAACAAGCTTCTGATAACCCATTTGGGCCACCTATAATAAAACACAAATTTCGACCAGATAATTGCCAATTATTTAGTTTTTCCGAAAGTTCAAGACTTGTAAATTCTGCTCCACTTTCATCTAATATTATTATTTCTTCTGTTTTTTTCACTTCCGCGAGAATTTTTTTTCCCTCAAGATCAATAATTGACTTGGAATTTCGATTTTTTGTTTGTTTTTCTCCTTTTATAATCTTGCATTTAAAACCCCATTGAGGTGGTAACCTCTGAATATAGCTTTTAAAAACAGTTTGCACCCAAATCGGACCTTGATCACCAACAATAATAAGTCGTATGTGCATATATTAATTATCTAAAATTTCACTGATGGGTTCTAAAGACCATAATTTCTCAAGATTATAAAAATCACGTACTTGAGGCAGCATTAAATGAACCAAAATAGCATCTAGATCTATAAGCACCCATTCACTGCCTTCCTGCCCTTCTATCCCAATAGGACGATAGCCTGCCTCGCNAGATTTGTTTGATACTTTATCTGCCAAGGCTTTAATGTGACGAGTTGAAGTNCCACTGGCAACAATCATGAAATCTGTGACAGTTGTAATNTTACGGACATCCAGTTTAATTATTTTTTGCGCTTTTACCTTCTGTAACGCATTTATCACTAAACTGCTATGTTGTTCACTNTTCATTTAGAGTATCTAAATTATACAAAATTAGTTTTTAAGAAATTTCCATTAAATATTTAATAACAACGAGTTCTTTTTATGATCTCGCAGACTGAATCAGGCATTAGAAATCTTGGAATTCTATTCAACGATATTAACTCTCTAATTTCAGAAGATGAAATTTCAAGTTGTGTAACATCGTGAATATATATATGCCCGGATTTGGCTTCATGTAAATCATCTACTCTGTGAGTTCCCTTAGTGGTCAACAANTCACCTAGTGGCCCNATATCNGGTAAACGCCATCCTGGTCGATGTGCCACNACTATGTGTGACAATTGTAATATTTCTTGCCANTGGTGCCATTTTGGAAGATTTATGAATGCATCCATCCCAATAATTAAAGCTATTGATCGTAGAGGAAAATCTGTGCGTAATGTGTTTAAAGAATCTACTGAATATGAAGGNCCTTTTCTTGATAACTCCCGATCATCAATAACAAATCCATGTTGACCTTCTATAGCGGCAGCAACCATCTCAAATCGAAATTCTGCATCAGCATNAGCTTGATCCCTATGAGGAGGGTTACCACATGGCATAAACCTAATTTCTTCGAAATTTAGTGCTTGCAGTAATTCAAAAGCTGTACGCAAATGGCCATAATGAATGGGATCAAATCTCCCNCCAAATACTCCTATTGGTTTCAATCCATGCCTCCAATTAATAAAAAATACATTTTATATTGCATCACAACTTCTACCTGATAATTGCACAATAATATTAGTCGTATATTGCCATTTGTCGCCTATTAATTGCCCTTTTGCAACTGAATCGGCATAAAAAATTGACTGTATCAAATAGTAAAACTCGCTAGACTTATGTCTATTGATGCATGTCCTAACGAGATCTTGTCTATTTCTCCAAACACCTATTTTATTCATTAATGAATTAATATTCTCCCCAGACTCAAAGCCAACGGCAATTTTTATTAAAACTCTAAGTTCACGCGCTAATGCCCAAAGGATAACTAAAACTTCTACCCCTTCTTGCTTCAATCCATTTAAAATTTTAAGAGAGCGCCGCGAATCTCCTTCAAGCACTGCATCTAACAACTTATAAACATCAAATCTGCTACTATCTACAATTATTCGCCTAATATCTTCTTCTGTAATTCTTCCTTTTTCTAGCTGTAATGCTAATTTTTCTATTTCTTGGTTTGCAGCTAATAGATTTCCCTCCACCCTGCTGGAAATGAGCTTGATTGAATCTGAATCTGGAAGAAAATCATATTTTTTCATTCTGAGTTCAATCCATTTAGGNAGATCTTTGATATTTACAGGCCAAACTTCCACCCTACAGCCACTTGATTCTAGAGATTTAACCCACTTAGAAGAAAGAGACTGTTTATCTAATTTTGGGGAACTAATTAAAAATAATAGATCGTCGTCAATTTGTTCNATAATATCAATTATGGCTGCNCTCCCTTCCCTTCCTGGTNTNCCAGTAGTTAGCCTAAGCTCAATAATCCTTTTTTCAGAGAACAAAGAAAGATTCCTACTGGATTCAAAAATTTCATTCCAATCAAATCCTTGTGTCTGGANAAATAAATCACGACTTGTAAAACCATTCTCATGNGCAGTTTGACGAATAGAGTCAAGAGCTTCCTGAACAAGCAAAGGCTCATCNCCACTAACAAAATAACAAGGTAAAAGTGATTTTTTAAGTTGGCCTGATAAATTATTCGATGAAATTTTCAAAATAAATATAATAAAAAATTAATAACTATTTATTATTTCTCATTAAAAGAATCGATTCACCTTCAAGAAGTACAGGAATTCCGTCACGAATAGGATAAAGGACTTTTTCATCGCTAGTNATTAAGGCTTCAGATATTTTTTTTTCTACAAGAACGCCATCNTGATTNTATAGTTGCCCGTCCTCAATCGCTGTATTAACGCCCTCTAATCTATCAGATGTTGCAAGCATTAGATCTTGATGGGTAATAGGGCAACATAATATTGATAATAATTTCTTATCCATCTCAAATACCTAAAAAATATTCATAGTTCATAGATTATATTTATTTATCTAGATTATGGCTATGTTCTTGAGTGTTAACAATCTGATTCATATATTTTTTTTACTAATATTTTCTGGTACTGGATCATAGCCTGAACCTCCCCAGGGATTACATCGGACAATCCTTTTTAGTGTTAGCCACCCGCCAGAGAATAAACCAAATCTCTTTATTGATTCTTCAGCATATTTAGAACAAGTGGGTTGAAATCGGCAGTTCATACCCAGAAAAGGTGATATAAATCGTGCGTAAATCCTTATCATTGCTAAAAAAGGTAAAGTTACTAATTTTTTATATCTCATAGATTCAAGATAAAATTTTTCAACTTCGTCGCCAGCGTGTACCAGTATCGCTATCTTCTATGGAAACCCCAGAAGACTTAAGTTCATTTCTGATTTTATCTGCCATCAAAAAATCTTTATTTTTCCTTGCAACCTCGCGTTTTTCCAATAATGTATTTATTTCTTGTTCCGTTAATTTAGAGTAAGGCGATGTTGAAAACCAAACTTCAGGATCTTTTTTTAAAAAACCCATAAGATCAGTGGCCGCATATATTTCTAATGCCAAATTTCTTCTTTTGTCTTCTGATTTAGTTTTGTTAATTTGTTTAGACAAATTGAAAAGCTCTGCTAACGCCTTTGGTGTATTGAGATCATCTTCAAGAGCAGCAATTATTTTTTTAGGCGGCTTCGTTTGTTTCCGCATTTCTTCTGTAACAGTAATTCCCCTGACAGATCCGTATAATCGGTCAAGCATGCTTTTTGACATTTCAGTAGTTTCAACTGACCAATCTAAAGGTTTTCTATAATGTGCATTCAATAGCGCCAATCGTAATACTTCACCGTCAACAGTCTTTAATAACTCCTGAATTATTAACACATTTCCTAATGACTTTGACATTTTGGCACTACTAATACTAAGAAATCCATTATGCAGCCAATAGCGTGCCAAAAAGTTTGTATCATTGGCGCATGTACTTTGTGCTATTTCATTTTCATGATGAGGAAAAATTAAATCTTGTCCGCCAGCATGAATGTCTATGGTTTTTCCAAGATATTTTTTAACCATTGCAGAGCATTCCATGTGCCAGCCCGGTCTGCCTCTACCCCACGGAGAATCCCATCCCGGCAAATCTGAAGTTGATGGCTTCCATAAAACAAAATCCTGTGCGGATTTCTTAAAAGGTGCCACTTCAACGCGAGCACCAGCTATCATTTCGCGGAGATCGCGTCGAGATAACTTTCCATAATTTTTGTAGGATAAAACATCAAATAATACATGATGCTCAGCTTCATAAGCATAACCTTTATCTATCAATGACATAATCATATTTATCATTTCATCGATATGATGGGTAGCATGTGGCTCTATATCAGGTTCGGCAACGCCTAGTGATAGCATTGCTGCGTTATATGATTCAATATATCTCTGTGTAACGTTACTTATCGGCTTTCCAAGCTGCAAAGCAGCTTCATTTATTTTATCGTCAAGATCAGTAATATTTCTTACGAACGTAAGCTCATAACTTCTTCTCAATAAACGAACAAGCACATCAAATACAACAGCTGGCCTCGCATTACCAATATGTGCATGGTCGTACACTGTCGGACCACATAGATACATCGTAACTCTTTTAGGATTTATTGGCTTAAAAAGTACTTTCTTACCTCTTAAACTATCATGCAAAAAAAGTGCCATAGAAATAATTCCAAAAAATTAAAGAGAAGCTAGTTGCATAAGTATTATACGAACAAGGTCATCAGCTATAGCTTCACGTAGCAAATTCTCTTCACGTTCTTTACCTAAAACTAAAGTTTCATCATAAGTATAATCACGAGTTAAAATCTCTTCTTGCGGTGATTTTATTAACTTATCCTTAGTTTGGATGCTATAAAAAATACGATAAAAAACCTCATATTCCCTTACAACATTTCTTCCAGATACAGAGAGAACTCGCTGACCAGTGTCCTCTTGCAAAATATTAAAAACAGCAGTTGCATCAACTGGAGACTCAACAACTTCAACTCCTCTTTCATGAAGACCTTTTTTCAGTTGCCGGTAAAAAATACTATATTCATCTTCGGTAGATATATAAGTTCTGTCCATCTCAATAGGTAAGTTTTTTGCAACTCTCAACTGAAAACCGCAACTGGTAATTAATAAAATGATAAGAAAAAGTCCAAATTTTCTACACAACAACATTTACTAGCCTCCCTGGAACAATAATGATATTTTTCACTTTGTTTTTGCCTATATATCGTTGTACATTTTTATCTTTTATTACCAATGACTTAATTTTTTCCTCATCTGCGTTAACATCAACAATAATACGACTACGTAATTTTCCATTTACTTGCACAACAATTTCAATAGAATCTTTTGCTAACGCCAATTTATCGGCATTTGGCCACTTTTCATCTATTAATGATGTCTTATAATTTAGTTTTTNCCAAAGCTCATGACAAATATGAGGAACAATCGGAGATAAAAGAAGAATGATGGTTTCTAATGATTCTCTAACCACCGAACGTCCTTTATGAGAATCATCATCGAACCTAGTAACCGAATTTAATAGCTCCATAATTGCAGCAATAGCTGTGTTAAATTTATATCGACGTCCGATATCATCGCTTACTTTAACTATTGTGCTATGTGTTTTATAACGCAATTCTTTTTGATTTCCATTTAAATCATCAATTGGTTTCAATGGGTCCTCTGAACAATGCTTTTCAATCAAAACCCAAAGTTTTTTTAGAAAACGATAAGCGCCTTGCACGCCTTTGTCCGACCACTCTAATGCTTGCTCGGGCGAAGCTGCAGAAATCATAAATAAACGGACAGTATCAGCACCATATTTATCAATTAATTCCTGCGGATCAACTGTATTTCCTTTTGCCTTAGACATTTTAGCGCCATCTTTTAGCACCATACCTTGTGTAAGAAGATTTGTGAACGGCTCATCGGCAGATGAAAGTCCCTCATCTCTCAACAATTTCTGAAAAAAACGAGAATAAAGTAGATGGAGAATTGCATGTTCAATTCCGCCTGTATACTGATCAACTGGCATCCAGTAAGCTTCTCGATCATCAAGCATTCTATCGCTACCTGGGCAAGCATACCGAGAAAAATACCATGATGACTCAAAAAACGTGTCAAATGTATCCGTTTCACGCTTTGCAATATTTCCGCATTTAGGACAATCTGTATGATAAAAATCAGACATATTTTTTAAAGGTGAACCAATTCCTTTAAATTTGACTTTTTCAGGAAGAACGACAGGTAACTGTTCTTCTGGGACAGCCACGGTACCACAATCATCACAGTAAATAATCGGTATTGGTGTCCCCCAATATCTTTGCCTAGAAATNCCCCAATCTCTCAAACGAAAATTTATTGTTCTTTTACCTTTATTCTCTTTTTCAAGATACTCTGCGATAGCATCGAAAGCCTGATGTGAATCCAGACCATTATATTCATTCGAATTAATAAGAATCCCATACTCTAGATAAGGAGCGATATTTATATCGATTTTGCTGTTGTCGGAGGGTTTAATTACCTGATTGATTGTAATTTTATATTCTTTAGCAAAATCCCAATCACGTTGATCATGCCCTGGAACACCCATGACAACTCCTGTTCCGTAATTCATTAAAACAAAATTTGCTACCCATAAGGGAATTTTTTCTCCTGTAATGGGATGGATTGCGTCTATACCTAAGGGCATTCCCTTCTTTTCCATAGTCTCAATAGCTGCTTCTACAGCATGATTTTTTTTGCATTCGGCAATAAAATCGGCAACTTTTGGATTAGTAGATGCAATTTTTTTAGCTAATAAATGCTCGCCTGCTACAGCTAAGTAAGTGACGCCCATCAAAGTATCAGGCCTTGTTGTATAGGCGCTTAGGGTTAATTTTTCATCTACCTTGAATGTTATATCAATACCTTCGGAACGACCAATCCAATTTCTCTGCATCGTTTTTACCGACTCCGGCCAACCATCTAATCGATCCAAATAGGACAACAACTCTTCTGCATAGTCAGTAATTTTCATAAACCATTGTGGAATTTCTCGACGTTCTATAACTGCATCGGAACGCCAACCGCGTCCATCAATTACCTGTTCATTAGCTAACACTGTCTGATCTACTGGATCCCAGTTAACTATCGAGTTCTTCCTATAAACAAGGCCTTTTTTAAATAAACGTGTAAATAACCATTGCTCCCAACGATAATACTCCGGTTTGCAGGTGGTGAGTTCTCGGGTCCAATCATAGGCATAACCAAGACGTTTAAGTTGGCTACGCATGTAATCTATATTCTGATAGGTCCATTCAGCAGGCGGAATATCTCTTTCTATAGCGGCATTTTCTGCAGGCATTCCGAAGGCGTCCCANCCCATAGGCTGCATAACATGTTTTCCGAGCATTCTCTGATAACGAGCAATAACATCGCTTATGGTNAAAACNCGAACATGGCCCATGTGCAATTGACCGCTTGGATAGGGNAACATGGTAAGACAGTAGAATTTTTCTTTATCTGATGNTTCNTCCACTTCAAAGCAACGCTCTTTTTCCCAAAATTCTTGAGCTTNTTTTTCTATCTTCTTTGGTTCGTATTGTGTNGTCATGTAACTTNTTATGAAATTTAATTAAAAAATATTTTTTTGTTAATTTTTAACCNTTGGTTNTTGTTGNGTAATACAGTGAATNCCACCCCCNCCGATAGCAATATCATTGATTTGNACTTGAATCACTTCTCTTTTTGGATAAATATTTTTGTATACTTCGACAGCTTCGCCATCTCTATCATAACCATAACCAGGAACAATCACAGCGCCATTTGCAAGATATGAGTTTATATAGGAACTACATCCCTCATTCCAAATCTCCGGATGGTAAATACCTTCACCAATAAATTCTATTTCAATTTTTCTTCCTTTTGCATCTTTTTGTGATTGTAGTGCCTTTCTATTTTTTTCGCCAACATGATAGTGCGGATCAGTTTTATCTTTATTAATTTCTAG
>PBBK01000025.1 GCA_002717685.1 Gammaproteobacteria bacterium
TGAAAGTTTGCCAATAATAATAATGCCAAATCAAGAAAACTTTATTTGGTCATATCAGCCAAAATAATTTTCTTAATTTAATATACTTTTTTGCTTTATAATCAGGGTACATTTTTTAAATTGGTACAATAAATGGCAGAAGAACAACAACCATTAGATCATCTTGAAGAGAATGATCAAAAGGGTGATGTTAGAGATAACATTAAGTCACATTCCACTTGGAAGAGATTTCTTTACATGCTGGTTTTTATATTTATTTTTAATCTTGCCGAGATTATTGTTTATGTTGTTATGTCTATTAATTTCTTAATATTTCTTTTTACAGGGGAAAAGAATTCAAAACTAAGTTCTTTTGGGCATTCTTTGGCTAAATATATTTCACAAGTGATCAACTACTTATCGTTGCATTCAGACGAGAAACCGTATCCATTTGAAATGGAATGGCCTAACTAATTAAAAAGATTATTTACAACATCACTACATTGAATTATTTGGCCATCCTGTCCAACCTGGTCCCCTAACAACCCTTCCAGGTAAAGCTCCGGTATGGTCACCGTCTTCTAGTACCTGTATTCCATTAATAAAAACATGTTTCATTCCTTCTGAATACTGGTGTGGTTTTTCATAAGTTGCTTTATCAGAGATAGCGTTTGGATCAAAAATAACTATATCCGCATAATAGTTTTTTTTCAAAAGACCTCTTCCACGTATACCAGTATTAAAAGCTGGTAATGATGTCATTCTCCTTATTGCTTCAGATAAAGGAATGTCTCCATTTTCCTTGACATAACGACTAAAAACTTTTGAAAAGTTTCCGTATGCTCGGGGATGTTGATTAGTATTTAGAAAAACACCCTCGTTGGCAATGGCACTCGCATCTGAACCAAAGCTTATCCATGATCTTCTAATTTTTTTTCTAATGTTATCCTCAGACATTAGAAAAAAAGCAGCATTTACACGACTATCATCTTCAACAACAAGATTCATTGCAGTTTCTGTTGCATCAGTTTCTCGCAGTATCGACACTTCAGATAATGTTTTTCCGATCAAATGTTGAAGTTTAGGATTTTTAAAACCTAACAGCAGGATATTTTTAGGGCCCGTAAGTGAATAAAAGTTCTCCCAGGTTGTTTCGTGGTCTTTCATTTCCTTAGATACTTTTTTTCGAATATCTATATCTTTTAAGTTTTTAACCCAAGCATTGTGACCACCTTCTTGTACCCATGGCGGCATAGTGGCATCTAGACCTGTTGCTCCAGCCATATATGGATACATATTTGCTGATATTCGTAGTCCAGACGCTCTAGCAAATTCAATCATATTGAGAATATTTTCAAGTTTATGCCAATTTTTTTTACCAGCTGCTTTTATGTGATATATCTCTGCTGGNGCTCCAGTGATGCTTGAGATTTTTATTAATTCTTGTACCGCTTCTTCTAATCGGTCNCCTTCAGATCTGATATGGGAAATNTATTTTCCATCATACTCAGCAGCTGNANTAACAAGAGCTATTAATTCATNCGTATCTGCAAAATTAGCAGGAGTGTANATTAGAGAAGATCCNACACCAAGCGCTCCATCTTGCATTGCTTGTCTGACAAGATNTTGCATNCGTTGTATTTCTTNATCNGTAGCTTTTCGGTCTTCATANCCAATTTCATGAATTCTTACNGTTGTCGCNCCAATATAAGATGCNACATTAGGAGANATNCCTTTTTTTACTATATNTTCNAGATANTCGTTTAATGTTGTCCATTCAATATCATATTTAATGTTACCTTGTTTATTTAAGGCATCAGNTTTCATTGAATCATTCATAGGACCCATAGATGATCCTTCNCCCATGATCTCAAGTGTTACCCCTTGNTTTATATCACTCATGGCTCTGCCNTCTTCAATTAANGAAGTAGTCGCCCATGAAAGCATGTTAATAAAACCNGGNGCTACNGCGAGNCCATTGGCNTCGATATNTTTTNTNGCNATTGCTGAATCTAATNGATTAATTAGACTAATGGTNTCANCAATAATTCCAATATCATTTATGTAAGGNTCATTNCCNGAACCNTCATAAATTAAACCNCCNCGAATAATTACATCATAATCATATTCANCTNCTTTACTGNTATCGCAAGCGCTTAGAAAAAAAAGNATGAANATGATNNTTNATNGTAGNAATTNTTTATGAANATTTTTCATTCTTTTNAATTTTAATGATTANAGTTCATTCAGNTTTATTTTCAATCGATCGCCATACACGGAGTANGTTTTCACCTAAGACTTTTTTNATGTCACTTTCNGTATAATTACGTTTAAGAAGACCTTNTACNAGNTTAGGNTACATTGATACATCTTTTAGACNNATCGGNANCGTGTTCCCAACTCCATCATAATCAGATCCAATTCCGACATGATTAATACTGCCAGTTAACTGTACGACATGATCAAAATGATCAAGCGTTTCTTCTAAAGTGGTATAAGGATAAGGATTTAATTTTGCATATTCCTCATTAAATTTATCTCTTGTACCGCCTTTGTTAGAACCATAAATATCAATTATCTCTTGATCATTGTTATTTTGGAGTTTTTCCCACGTTTCATTACGTTTTGAATTGTATTTATTTGCATCTGCAGTTAAAAATGCTGATCCAAAATTAATCATAATTATTCCATCATTCTCAGCAAGTTTTTTTATCATCTCATCATTCATATTTCTTTCAAATCCAGGTGTGAAATGCCGCGCTGATGAATGCGATGCTATTGCAGGAGCAGTGGATATTTCCATAACATCCCAAAATGCATCGTCTGAAACATGACTAATATCTATAATCATGCCAATACGGTTCATTTCATGGACTACTTTCCCACCAAATTCACTGAGCCCCCCATGAGCTTTATTTTCATCATATGAAGAATCAGAAATATGATTCGACAATGAGTGAGCTAATGTTATATAGCGAATTCCTTTATTGAAAAAATATTCAATATTTTCCAAGTTACCTTCTATGGGTGACCCATTTTCCATTCCCATAGGTAAAGAAATTTTGTTTTCTTTAAATTGTTTTTCTATATCGTTTGGTGTTAGGGCTATAGCAAATTTTTCAGGAGATTCATTAACAATTCGATTTACGATATCAATCAACTGTTCCGCTCTTTCTTTTGATTTACCTTCCGCCTCTAAATTTGCCGGTGTGTATATAGACATGAAAGGAGCATTTAGCCCCCCCGAAATGGCACGAGGATAGTCAAAATCTCCACCATCGGTTGTTACAGAAACATCCTCCCATTCATCGATGATACGATAAGGAACATCTATGTGCGTATCAATTATGATCGAATTTTTTGCAATCCTTTCTGCTTCTTCATGGAGATTTTTTCCTGTATCGCATGAGGACAAAGTTAATACTGATAATAGTAAGATTATAAGTTTTGCATGCATTGTTATGCTCCGAAAATTTCTTATTGTTCTTTTGTATATAAAATTCTAATTTTCTAATTAGGATAACAGTCTTTTTTTATTTTTTTTTATTTTTTTATCTTTATCTGTATATAGAAACGAATAGAGACCATATGTTATTCTTGTAGATCACCAAAAAAAGTTATTTTCTTTGAAAAAATATACCGAAAGATTACATAAATATGAATCATGAATTTGATGCAATTGTTATAGGCTCTGGAATTACTGGTGGTTGGGCGGCAAAAGAATTAACTGAAAAAGGTTTAAAAACATTACTTATTGATAGAGCCAGAATGGTTGAGCATCAAAAGGATTATCCTACCGAAGGGAAATCCAGTTTCAATTTACCCTATAGAGGCATGTGGCCACCATCAGCAGAAGCTAAAAAACGGTTTACTCATTCTTCAGTAGTTACTAATCCTACTAATTATCATTTTTTTAATGACGACAGAATAAATCCCTATGTAAATAATAAAGAAAAGCCATTTTGGTGGGTTAGGGCGGATATATTTGGCGGTAGATCAATTGTTTGGGGTCGCCAATGTTATCGATGGAGTGATTTAGATTTTGGAGCAAATAAGAAAGATGGGAATGGTATTGATTGGCCGATTCGATATAAAGACATTGAACCATGGTATTCATATGTTGAGAGCTTTATTGGTGTTCAAGGCGAAAAACTTGGTTTAGAGCATTTACCAGATGGAGAATTTCTACCACCTATGGATCTTAATATTGCTGAAAAACATTTTAAAGATAAGGTAGAGAAGCAATTTCAAGGGAGAGTGGTGACAATCGGAAGATCTGCTAATCTAACTACTTCGAAACCGGGTCAAAAAAGAAGTAAATGTATGTATCGCAATCAGTGCGATAGGGGTTGTTCTTTTGGAGCTTATTTTTCAACACAAAGCTCAACACTACCAGCAGCTGTAGCGACAGGAAATCTAACGATTAAAACAAATTCATTGGTAAAATCATTAGAGTACGATCGTGAGAAAAAAAGAATCACAGGGGTAAAAGTTATTGATACTCTTTCGAAGAAAAAAACCATTTATTCTTCCCGAATTGTTTTTTTATGCGCTTCTGCAGTGTCCTCTACTCAAATTTTAATGTGTTCTAGGTCAGACTCAATGCAATATGGGCTAGGAAATGACGATGTTCTTGGCCGATATTTAATGGATCATACCTTTGGAACAGGTGCAACTGGTGTATTACCTGGATATACAGAATACATGGAATATGGGAGAAGACCGACGGGTATGTATATCCCCAGATTTAGAAATATTAATAATAAAGAAACACGATCTAAATTTGTTCGCGGCTATAATTTTCAATCATGGAATGGAGGCAGAAAACCTACTACAGACTATAGTGGCTTCGGTAAAAACCTTAAAGAAAAACTTCGAATTCCAGGGCCGTGGACATTACCTCTTTATGCGTTTTGTGAAGTATTACCAAGTAAAAAAAATCGAATGTTTCTAGATAAAAGAAAAAAGGATAGGTTTGGTATTCCTTTAGTAAATTTTGACTTTGCCTTCAAAGAAAACGAGTTCAACATGCTTGACGATGCTACAGATCAAGCGGTTAAGATGTTAAAAAGTGCGGGCTGCATTGATATTAATGTACGGCCTAATGTTTCGCCACCTGGAACTGGAATACATGAAATGGGGGGAGCCAGAATGGGAAATAACCCGGAAGAATCGGTTGTTAATCGGTGGAATCAACACCACCATGCATCTAATTTATTTATTACTGATGGCGCTGCAATGACATCAGCGTCATGCGTTAACCCATCAATAACGTATATGGCTTTTACAGCTCGTGCAGCGAACCATGCAGTGGATCTCATAAAAACTCACAATATTTAGATTGATTTAATCTATTGGTAAATTTCTAATCCAGATATTTCTATAGCTAACTGGCTCTTGATGATCTTGAAGTAGCAAGGGTTGTTTTTTTGGATGAGCGGTATATTGCGGTACACCGCTATAAAGAGTAGGGCCGTCGAGTTTAACATGATTATGCACAAGAACCCCATTGTGAAAAACAGTAATGAAGGCAGGTTGTTGTAGTGTCTTATCACTGTTAAAAACTGGTGCCTCAAAGATAACGTCATATGATTGCCATTCACCAGGCTTTTTACTGGCATTAACTAGAGGGATGTGTTGTTTGTATATACTCGCCGCCTGTCCATTAGAATACGTACGGTTGTTATGCGAGTCTAACACTTGTAACTCATAGCGTTTTTGGAAAAAAACGCCACTATTACCACGGTTTTGACCTTCCCCGCTTATTTTTATAGGTGTTTTCCACTCTAGATGTAGTTGTATATCAGTAAATGATACTTTGGTTTGTAAGTCACCACTCCCATCTACAACAGTAAAGGCACCATTTTCAATTGACCAACTGGCATCATCACCATTTTTGTGTTGCCACTGAGAAAGATTTGATCCGTCAAATAATATAATTGCATCAGATGGGGGCATTGAGTTTTCTGCAGGTATAACGACAGATGGTTCAGGCTTCCATATTTCTGTGTCCTCAGGATTAAGCTTTTTGTCGTCTGAAAGGATAGTGGAAGAAAAGATTACTATTGACGTTACTATCACGAAATACTTCATTTGCATAACTGAGAATCCTTTGAAAGAAAATAACCCTCTTTTTATCACATTAATTCAAGAGGTAAAAAGTGTTTTAACTTTATCGTATGGATAGGACCCATCGTAATGACCTGGCACAGGAAGATATTTCCGCTCTATAGTCATGCCAATTTCAGATGTGTAATATCCAAATATTGTCAGTTGCTTAATATGATTAAAAAATTCACAACCACCATCTGGAAAAATAGTAGCTTTACCATCTTGCAGAAGTGACATGGTGGCAATTTGTTGATTTTGAGATAAAGACGAAAAGTTTTGATTATATTTTTGTAAACAGTATTTACGAAGACTATTTGCACCTTGTAAAAATTTCTTTTGGTCATCCATTTGATACCATTCCTGAAGCATCACCTCAATAAAATTAACAACATTGGCTGCTTTTGCGCCTGGAGTATCAGTTTCAGGGATGATTGTTTCAGCTGCCGCTGATATTTGATTTTTCTGTAATTCTGAAAACAATGTGCCTCCAGAAAAATCAATTGGATCAAAATTTTGAGAGATTGCAATTCTTATGGGGAGCAATAAATCTGTACCAAACATGGCAGCTAAACTCTTCATAACTTCGCGTCTATCCATTTATCTTCCTAAAAAATTTTTAACACTAATATTTTTTAATTACATAGTATCAAAAAGAATTTTTTATGATCTGTGAATTATTTTTATGTTGATAAATTGTTTCCAATTTCAATAATCTTATCTATCAGTAAGTCAAAGTCCTCTTTCTTACTACGATGATTACATATTGCTACTCGGATGGAAAAATTTTTATTCAATAATGCAGAAGATGGCGCCGCAACACCCGATTCATGCAGGTCCATTAAGATTTGAGTGTTGAGTTCATTTAAATTTTTATTATCTATTTTTGGGGCAAGATATCTAAAGTTGACAATATTTAATGAAGTGGGAGCAAGCAATTGTAAATTTGGTTCTTTTTGAATTAAGTTAGTTAGGTATTTTGCTTGCTGGATATTTTGTTCTATTTGTTTCCCATATCTATTACTACCCTCTGTTTTAAGAGCCATCCAAGGCCTTAAAGCCCTGAAAGATCTAGAAAGTTCAACACCATACTCTGAAAAATTTAGTGGCCCTGATGCAAGTCCTTTCTCAAACTTTTTTATATAGTGNGGGATGACCGAAAATGTCTCTTTATGTGGTTTATCACCTTTTATGAGTACACAACCACAGTCGTATTGAACATACATCCATTTGTGTAGATCAAACGCTATAGAATCGGCTTTTTCAAGGCCATTAACTAAATCTTTTGAAGATTCTGAGAGTTTAACCAAAGCTCCAAAAGCTCCATCAGCATGTAGCCAAATATTATTTTTTTTTGATATAGAGGCTAATTCTAATAGAGGGTCAATGGCGCCAGTGTTAACAGTGCCAACATTAGCAATAATACAAGCCGGTTTATTTCCATTCAAACGATCTAGTTCAATATTTTTTTTCAAAGAATTTATGTTTATTGTATAGTCATCGTTCGCATTTATTAATCTTAATGATTGCGCGCCTATACCAAGTAACTCAATAGCTTTTTTTATAGAAGAATGTGTTTCAGTGGAAGTATAAAAAATTAATCTTGGTTGGTTATTTGTGTTAATACCTTCGTCACGAACGTTATAATTTGCTGCTTCAGTGCGAGCAACAGCAAGTCCAACTAAATTTGCCATAGAACCGCCACTAACAAGTAAGCCACTTGCTGATTTAGGGTAATCAAGCATTTCTTTTAGCCAATCAAGTAATTGGAGCTCGACATATGATGATGAAGCTTCATCCATACCAAGGCTTGCAGAATTCATTGAAGAAATTACCATATCTGCTAAAAGTTGAGTTGCAGTCCCTGTGCCTCCAACCCAACTCCAAAACCTAGGGTGAATATTGTTTGTAGGATAAGGCAGTATATGTTTTTTAACTTGATCATAGACTTTTTTAAGCGGCATGCTTTTTCGCGGGAGGTTTTCTTTAAATAGAGATTTTGATTCTCTTGGTAATGTTGACCAGACGGGTCTAGAGCGAACTGTTTTTTGATATGCAATTAAATCATCAAGTGACTTATGGCATTGTTTAGAGAATTCATTCCAGTCAGCAGGATCTAATGATAGTTCATTTTCACTAGTATTTTTGTTATCAGATTTCATTGTTATTTTAGTTATGTTTTATTTAATTGATTAATTTTATCAAATGAAACGAGTCTATAAGTAGTGTTATTATGGATATATTATGAATCTTTTAATGATTATTCTAATAATATTAGCGATATGGATTGCNGCATTAATATTTTATTACGCTTGGAAATTTGTAAAAAAACATTCAAATAATAAAGAATAATTAGAATTATAACTTTAAAAACCAATATAAAACAATAATATAATGTTTATAACTTAATGTTAATTATAGCTTTTAAATACTAATTTTTTACTTGAGAAAATAGATTTGAGGAAAAAAACCCTNGTAATACTATCCGGCGGACAAGATTCTACTACTTGTTTATTTTGGGCTATAGAAAAATTTGGAAAAGAAAATGTTGAGTCTTTAACTTTTGATTATGGGCAAAAACATAAAATTGAAATAAAATCAGCTCAAAAAATAGCTGAATACGCACAAATTAATAATAAAATAATATCTATTAATACATTTTCAGAATTNGCTAATAACGCACTTTTAAATAATGAAATATCTANTNAAAGTAATGTTAATAATTCATCGGCNTTACCAAACACTTTTGTTCCGGGCAGGAATTTAATTTTTATTACTTATGCTGCTGCTTACGNTTGGAATAAAAACATTTTAGATTTGATAACAGGAGTCGCCCAAATAGACTATAGCGGGTACCCTGATTGTAGGAATGAAACAATTTTATCACTTGAAAAAACAATTTCTTTAGGCATGGACTGTTCATTCAAAATTCACACACCTTTAATTAATTTATCAAAAANAGAAATAGTTGAATTGGCAGTATCTCTTGGAATTATTGATGTATTAGGAATGACACATACATGTTATCTTGGCGTCTATCCACCTTGTGAANCATGCATGGCATGCAAGCTTCGTAAAAAGGGATTTGAAGAAGCCGGGATAAAGGATCCTTTAGTAAAAAAATGACATATTCTGTAAAAGAAATATTCTACACATTGCAAGGTGAAGGNGCCCAAACAGGACGTCCTGCTGTATTTTTAAGGTTTNCNGGATGTAATTTATGGTCGGGAAAAGAACAAGATAGAAATAGGGCAATATGTAATTTTTGTGATACTGATTTTGTAGGTAATGATGGTCCTGGCGGAGGAAAATTTAGCACAGCNCAAGATCTTGCTAAAGAAGTTTTATCTTTATGGCCATCAAGAGAAAATGACCACAAACGTTTTGTTGTATGTACTGGCGGTGAACCCTTGTTGCAGTTAGATAAAAAATTAATAGATGCTTTGCACATCTTAAAATTTGAAATTGCTATCGAAACTAATGGGACAATCTTAGCTCCTGACAAAATTGATTGGATTTGTGTTAGNCCAAAATCCAATGCATCAATAATTCAAAAAACTGGAGATGAGTTAAAATTAGTTTTTCCACAATTAAATGAAAAAGCGCAACCTGANGAGTTTACTAATCTCAAATTTAANCATTTCTTTTTACAACCATTAGAGAGTAAAGACTTAAAAANAAATACTAAGCTAGCAATAGAATATTGTCTTTCACACCCTCAATGGAAATTAAGTATACAGACACATAAAACCATTGGTATTTCATAGCTTNGAGATAATTNTCATGAAACACAAATTTCTGAGAATAATTATTTTTCTGATGCTTTCTATCGCTGCCTTAACTTATACCTATAGAAATGTTTATGAACCTATCTCAGTGAATCAGAGAGACGGTGAAATTCAAATTATTCATATCACTCGATCGATAATAAAGAGTTATATTGATATNCCATCAGATATAAAGATTATCGANCCGTTAAATCCAAATAGGAAAATTGGAAAATCATATATTTTTCCNTCTGATAACGGATGGGAAATATCTGGTTATTATAAAAAGACCGACCATGACANTTGGCACCCGTGGTTAATCAGTTTAAATTCAGCGAATGAATTNGTTAGTATCACTGTTAAAGATGANAGCCCGAGGATTAAAAAGAAATCTATTGAAGATCCATTTCTATTAATTGTTGAGTAGTTAAAAAAATTGATATTGCCCATTACTAAGCAGCTGCATTTTTTTCTATGTCTTCATCTTTCCATTGAATAATATTGAGCTCAATGAATATAAAGGCAATTAACCATAACCAAGCATCCCACCAATCGACGAAATCTCCATTCAATGACCAAAATGCCGCATTAAAAAATAAAATNGCGTAGAGGATATATTTACTAATTTTTGATGTCTCATTGATAAGCACATTGTTTATGTTATTTTCTTGCATATAAACGTCNGCTTCGAGTACCAAAACAACAAGCAGCCAAACGCTTGAATTTATGACATCAATCCAGGCAAGACGGACGATATCAATATATCCGTTATTATCCACAACAGCATTTATTCCTGAGAATTGAAGGAAGGTATTACTCGATGAAAGAGNCAAACAATTCTCTGAATTAATAATTTGATATTCTTGAAAATCAATAGAATAAGTCCACTGACCATTTGTTAAATTGCACAAATTAGTAATATTTTCTAGCGGCGAAATATCCAATGTGTAGAAGAGAACAACCAGGTATCCATAAAATGCATAAATAATAAATAAATACGAAATTATTCTCACTAAACGAAGCGACAGCGCGACTTTTTTTGTGAACTGATGATCATCTAGAACATAAGTTTCTAGCTCAAACATATAGAGTAAAATAAGCCAGGCAATNGTNTCTATGCTTGCAGCAAATCCTTCTATTATTTGATTTAAACTGATGCCATCAACAAATCGTATACTCGCTGCAGCCCATTCTTCTGCAAAAAATAAAGGAAAATTTGCAGTGAGGAATATATATATTGAGTATTTAAATATTTGAAAATTACGTTGGCTGATTATCATTAAGAACTATTAACCATTTAAAAGGACCAATTCTGCCAGTGATTGATTTACTAAATCAAACTGTTTTGATTTTTTTTTGGAAAATATTAAACATTTTTATTGATATTATGTGAGAATGCCTCATGATTTTAGTCTCATCGTAATAAATCTATATGCCAATTCGTAATTTAATTATTCTTTTTGTTTGNCAATTAATATCCGCCACTGGTCAGATTACGATAGTTACGCTNGGCGGAATTATCGGTTCATCTTTAACTGAGAACCAATCTTTTGCTACCTTACCTGTATCTCTGATGGTNGTGGTTACCGCGATNTCAACAATACCTGCAACAATGCTGATGAAAAAAATGGGCAGAAAGTATGGCTCTTCCATATCATCGTTGTCTGCGGTTGCCGCTGTATTGATCGCTGCATTTGCTTTAATAAAATCAAGTTTCCTTATGTTTATTTTTGCAGCAGCATTGTTCGGTATCAACACCGCATTTACACAGCAATATCGATTTGCAGCAGCAGAAAGTGTTCAATCGAAATACACAGCCAGAGCAATTTCAATTGTTTTNCTCGGNGCTATTGGCGGGGCTTTGTTAGGTCCTGAGTTAGTTATTCGTGGTCAATATTGGTATGAAGGTGCCCAGTATTCTGGAACCTTATTAGCTTTATCGGTTTTATTTGTTTTTCAGGCCATTCTCTTATTGTTTTTGGGATCTCTTAAAGTGAATCATAATTCTACCAATAAGAGCCAAGTTCGATCTATTAATCATATTATTAAGCAACCCGTTTTTATTATGGCAGTCTTTGGAGCAACGATTGCTTATGGCTCGATGACATTTATCATGACAGCGACACCTTTAAGCATGCATGTCATTGATGGTTATTCAATTAATATAACGGCCAATATAATTCGAAGTCACGTTTTAGCCATGTATATTCCTTCCCTGTTCTCTGGATTACTTATTGAGAAGTTTGGTACCGTTAAAATTATGTCAGTTGGTGCCTTAAGTTTATTAGGTGCCTGCCTATGTGGTTTCGAAGGTCAGGCGGTCAATAATTATTGGATTGCACTAGTTTTACTTGGAGTGGGTTGGAATTTTCTTTATATCGGTGGAACAACAATGTTAACTTTTACCTATGCTACTGAGGAAAGATTTAAAGTGCAGGGCATCAATGAATTATGTATATTTGGAACATCAGCTGTAGGATCCCTGCTAGCGGGTACAATTATGTATATTTATGGATGGTTTTCATTAGTTATATTACCTATTCCATTTCTTTTGCTTGTTTTATTGGGTCTTTATATTACGAAAAACAATCAACTACTTACTCAATAGATTTTATAAAGGAAAGGTTAATTTGTTATGTACAAGCTCTACAATCAGAATATGTATAACTTCGGGGACCCCCAACCATCGTATTGGGAATCAACCCAAGGTTTGTGTAAGCCAAATGGTAAGCCATTAGTATCAAATGAAACATATGATGTGGCAATTATTGGCGGAGGATATACTGGTCTTTCAGCGGCATATCATTTAGGGCGTAAATTTGGAATTGAAGTGGGAGTTCTGGAAGCAGGGCATATAGGATGGGGAGCCTCCGGAAGAAATGGTGGGTTTTGCTCAATAGGCGGAGCGGCTGGCAGTGTTAAGGATTTAGTAAAACGTTTTGGTTTATCTGATGTAAAAGCATTTTATAAGAGTCAGGTTGATGCCATAGAATTAGTAAAAGAAATTATTACTGATAATAATATTGACGCATCCATTCAGGGCGAAAGTGAACTCTATGTAGCACATTCAAAAAAAGCATTTAATGAACTGAATGAACTTAAAAATTTTTATTCTCAATCTCTTGGGTTGGATGCAAGAAACATATCAAGCGAAGAATTTCGAGGCTTACATTTTGATTCTACCGAACAATATGGGGCATTGGAGCTAAAACCGACTTTCGGACTGCATCCTATGCGATATATCAATGGTTTAGCGGTGGCAGCCGAACACTATGGTGCAAAACTTTATCCTTATAGTGAGGTTCAATCATGGGAAAAAAAAGGAGATTATCATACTTTACATGTTGCCTCAGGATCGATAAGAGCTAAGCATGTTATTTTTGCAACTAACGGCTTTATGCCTGAAACTTTGCACAAAAATTTTACATCTCGATCATTGCCCGTTATTAGTTCGATTATTGTTACCAGACCTTTAAGTAATCTAGAACTTGATGCTTATCAGTGGAAAACTTTATCACCTGCAATTAATTCAAGAAAATTGATGAATTATTTTCGATTACTACCTGATAAAAGATTTTTATTTGGTGGAAGAGGGTCCTCATCAGGTGACAAAAAAGGTGAAACAAGAAATTATGAGTACCTTGCTGCTCGAATGAAATCTATTTGGCCTGAATGGAAAGACATCGAAATTGATTATTGTTGGCATGGATTCGTATGTTTTACTCGAAGGCTAACTCCTGCTATTGGTCGGCTGTCTGATGATAAAAGTATTTTTTTCGGTTTTGGATACCATGGAAATGGAGTTAATACATCTACTTGGGTAGGTAAACAATTGGCGATATGGCTTGCCTCAAATAATATGCCAGCACCTATATCTCGATTATCTCAAGGTCTTTCGCCAAAATTTCCATTTGCTCCATTTAGACGCCATTATCTCCAAGCAATAATGACTTGGTACCGCGTTCAAGATAGCCTGAGATAGATTGACCTAAGGTAGCGCTTTAAAGTCTTCTTTGCCTCTTACTGAGCAATCAGGGCAAAGAAAGTCTTTAGGTAAATCTTGAAATCTTGTTCCCGATGGATATCCTTCAAAATCATCACCTATAACTGGGTCATAAATATAACTGCATTCTGGGCATTGGTATTTTGTCATATTATTTTAAAGATGAATAAAGTTCGTAGTATTTTCTGCGTTTCTTTGGATCTATATTAATCTTGCTTAAATCACCGTTAATGGATGGTAATTTCANCAATCTTTTATCCATGATTGTAAACCAGATCCACGGAATATAAGCCATTACATAGCACCCAAAATATCCAGTAGGTAAAGTGGGTAAGNTAGGATAATGTTTTAGTGATTGATAACGCCTGATCGGATGAGCGTGGTGATCAGAATGTCGTTCAAGTTGAAAAAGTACCAAATTACTAAAAATATGATTGCTATTCCAAGAGTGATGGGGTTTGCAATGTTCATATTTACCATCAGCATTTTTTTTTCTTAGTAATCCGTAATGCTCAACATAGTTTGCGCTAGTCAGTTGCCACCATGCAAAAAAATTATGAAGTATCAAGAATGGTATCATAATCCAACCGAATAATATGATAAGCAGAGCTTGAAGAGTGACTGTAATCGCCATGGATTGAAGTATTTGATTATTAGTANTCCAGAATANTTTTCCTCTTCTATCTAAACGATTTTTTTCAATAATTATAGCTCGTTTAAAAGCAGATGGAATTTCACGTAAAGCAAATCTATATATACTTTCACCCATTCTTGAGCTTGCTGGATCTTCAGGAGTTGAAACATGAGCATGATGTCCTCTATTATGCTCAATTGAAAAATGACCATAAGCCGGAACAGCTAGAACTAATTTAGCTAAGTTTCGTTCAAGTTGAGATTTTTTATGGCCAAGTTCGTGGCCAGTATTAATTCCTAATCCACTTCCTAAGCCAGCTGATATTGCTACTGCAATAAAAGCCCACCAACTAAGATTTTGCGTGCCAGCCCACCAAGCCAAAATAATAAGTGCAACATAGTGAATAGGGATGACTAAATACGTTAAGATTCGATAATATTTTACATTATCTAGTTCAGATATAGCCGTATCTGGCGGGTTATTTTTGTCTTCTCCAATGACCCAATCAGCTATGGGAGAAATGCAATACGCTATAATAAGTGGTAACAGCAACCAATATTCATTAGCTGTTTTATAATGTAAAAAAATTCCAAGCAATCCTTCCAATGGGTACAGCATGGATAACATCCAGAGCCATTTTTTTTTATCGACGTAGGGAGTATTTATTTTTGCGTCGTAAGTGACTGAAATATTTTTCATTTACCTAATTTATTCAAAAGAAGAATTATTACATTTTTTCTCTAAAACTTCATTTTCAAATTAACTTATGATCTATATTAAACGCCTTAAGTGATTCAGATATTGATAAGCGGTATGATGTAGTTATAAATACAAATATTTTTTTAAATATCGCATATGAGTTTCAAATGATATCTATATCATTATTTTTTGGAAAATATTATGTCAGGACATAGCAAGTGGGCAAATATACAACATAGGAAAGGCGCCCAAGATAAAAAAAGAGCCAAGATTTTTACTAAATTAATACGTGAAATTACAGTAGCAGCAAGGATTGGAGGAGGTGACTTAACTGCTAATCCTAGACTAAGGCTCGCTATTGATAAAGCCAAAAGTCAAAGCATGCCTAAAGATAATATTGATCGTGCCATTAAAAAGGGCTTAGGAAATACGGAAGGTGAAGATTATCAGGAAATTAGATATGAAGGTTACGGTCCAGGGGGAGCAGCAATAATAGTAGATTGTATGACTGATAATAAAAATAGAACTGTTGCAGCTGTTCGTCATGCCTTTTCTAAATATGGTGGAAATTTAGGTTCGGACGGATCCGTAGAATATATGTTCGATCAAATAGGATTGTTAACTTATGAAAATATATCTAATGAAGAAAACTTTTTTGATATTGCTGTTGAACTGGACGTAGAGGATATAAACACTGATGATGATAAATATATTGAAATTATTACCAGCCCTTTAAATCTTGAAAAAGTAAGTAATATATTGCAGAAGAAAGGCTTTCAACCAAAAAACTCAGAGATAACAATTCATGCAAAAAATACTACATTACTCAATCTTAATCAGGCAAATTCAATGATCAAGTTNCTTGAAATGTTAGATGATATAGATGATGTTCAAAATGTTTTTAGTAACGCTGAATTTCCAGATGAAATATTAGAGCNAATATAAAATNTCTCAATCATGAAAAAGAAACAACGAATATTAGGTATTGACCCTGGCTCACGATCAACTGGTTTTGGTATTGTAGATACAATCGANTCAAAAACTGTATACGTNGCTAGCGGTTCTGTTAAATCTATTGAAGGTAGTTTTGTAGATCGTTTNCATCAAATATATCGATCTATAGAAAAGATATTTGATGAATACATNCCAAATGTTATGGTAGTTGAAAACATTTTTGTTCATAAAAATCCTTCAAGTGCATTAAAATTGGGNCATGCTAGGTCAGCGGCTATTTGTGCAAGNTTTAATTATAAAGTAAGCTTTGCTGAATATGCNCCAAGAGAGATTAAACAAGCCGTAGTTGGTACGGGTTCNGCAACNAAGGAACAAGTTCAACATATGGTGACTTCCTTGTTAAAGNTAAACGGTACACCTTCACCTGATGCTGCTGATGCACTAGCAACAGCAATCTGTTATGTCAATCATCNGAAATTTTCTCAGCATATCGCATCGAAAAAAGTAGTGACGGATTTATCATGATTGGNTCAATAAAAGGAACAATATCTCACAAAAAAGCACCATTTATCACGGTTGAGTGTGCTGGACTTGGTTATGAAATTGAAACGCCAATGTCAACGTTTCTTGATTTACCTANTATTAATACTGAAGTTTTTTTGTATANACACATGATTGTACGAGAAGATTCCCAGACATTNTTTGGNTTTTCAAGTATTGAAGAAAAGGATTTATTTAAAACTTTGCTNAAAGTAAACGGTGTAGGTGCAAAATTAGGNCTAGCAATTTTATCTTCACTATCTGTTAGTGATTTTCAAAATTGNGTTCAATATGATGATACAAATACACTCATAAAAATACCGGGAGTAGGGCTGAAAACTGCAGAAAGATTAATTATTGAGATGCGAGATAAAATTATAGATATTGGTGTTATTAAAAATTCTATCAGTCATAAGCATGAACAGAATGANCCTCGAAAAGAAGCATTTGATGCTCTTATATCCCTTGGNTATAAAAGCCCNGAGGTAAAAAAACTTTTNAGTAATTGTGATTCAACAAAATTATCAGCAGAAGAAATGATTAGGCTTGCTCTAAAAAAGGTGGCAAGTTGATATGAGTGATAATATCGAACATGACAGATTGTCAAATGCAGAATTACAAAAAGAAGACTTTACATTTGATAAGAAAATACGACCTAAAATATTTAAAGATTTCGTAGGNCAANCTAATGTAAAGGAACAATTAAAAATTTTCATCAGTGCAGCAAAAAAACGGAAGGAGGCTCTNGATCATGTNCTAATATTCGGACCTCCTGGNCTTGGTAAAACTACACTAGCCCATGTTATTGCTAACGAGATGAAAGTTAATTTAAGGCAAACTTCTGGTCCTGTTCTTGATAAGCCAGGAGATTTAGCAGCAATTATTAC
>PBBK01000026.1 GCA_002717685.1 Gammaproteobacteria bacterium
TTAGCCATAATGGATCTTTCGAAGGACTTCAAGCGTTTAATCCTGTTACTAACCCTAGCTATACTTTAGCTGGTTTACAGATGGGTTGGTCAATGAATAGTTGGGAGTTTATGCTTAATGTAGAGAACATTACCGATGAGGATTACTATGTGGATGTTCAATATTTATCTAACTTACATGCGATAGATGACAATGGATCAGGTAATATAATTATTGGTACCTTAGGTCAGCCGAGACTTTTTTCAGCTAGTCTGACTTATCATTTTGAGTAAATAATTATTAAAGACAACGGGAGGCTCTTTCTAAAGAGAAAGTATTTTTTGCTATTTGTTCACAATTTTTCTTGGGAACTTAATAGAAAATTGTTAATCTAACTACTTAATGTCCCGCATTGACTAAACATAGGGGAGTCAATAATTGGGTTGTATATTACCCTTTAAAGGAGGTGGTCCAAATTAGTATTTATTTATTAGCAGGAATGACAGGAGGTGCCTTCTGACACGGGGTATACCCGGTTCCGGCTACCATGAAAAATAGATTGGTAGTTAGAAGATAGTTGAGATACTTCTTCTAAAAGAGCCCCGCCTAAAGCGGGGCTTTTTTATTTAATATAAGGAGATTTTAAATTCAAGAGGTAAAATAAATATAGAATTTATTACTTAGACTTTACACTTACAATTAGTTAGCAAGGGTAGTTTAGAGGTTAAATTATTTAATAAAACTTTAGGAAATTTTAAGAATGAAAACAAAAATAGTTATAGGTAGTGTTGTTATATTAGTTATGGGAGCAGCCATGGGTGCCTGGGGAACTTATTCTTATGCAAAAGAATTGATTATGAAAAACCTTCCTATTGGAACAGCAAGCTTGAGTGAGAAAGATTTTTATATTGAGACCGCACCTATCTATAGCTCTTTAGAACAAAAACAGTTATTAACCCCTCTAAAAAAAGCTAAAAATGTAATTTTTCTTATAGGAGATGGCATGAGCATTAGTCAGATTTCAGCCTATAGGCTAATAACTGGCGGCCCCAATTCAAGGATCTCAGTAGATAAATTTCCTTATTCTGGCATTGTTCTTACTCACTCAGAAAATGGAATAGTCACAGATTCAGCTTCTTCAGCTACTGCTTATAGTACAGGATACAAGACTAACAACACTTACCTTGGGCTAGATGCTAAAAAAAATAATCTTGAGAACTTAACAGAAACTCTGGATCGACATGGTTTTGTAAGTTCTCTGTTAGCTACTTCTGAAATTACACATGCTACTCCTGCAGCCTTTGTTGCTCATGTGGACTTAAGGTGGAAAACGGATGAGATTAGTTCTCAAATGATCGATTCAAATATTGCTACATTTTTGGGAGGAGGTAGACATTTCTTTTTACCTAAAGAAGTGGGAGGAGAAAGAGAAGATGGAAGAAATTTAATTGAAGAAGTGAAGGAATTCCATACTCTGTTAACAACTAAGGATGAAATGTTTGATTTTGACCATAATAAGTCTGAGAGAATTTTTGGACTTTTCGCTGATGAACATCTTAGAAATATAGAAACTCCAGATAACCATTTGCTCGAACCTTCTTTAAGTGAAATGCTTGAGTTTGCTGTTAATCGTTCAGATTACTTCATAAATAATGGGTGTATTGGGTTTTTTATAATGGCCGAAGGCTCTCAGGTGGATTGGGCAGGTCATGTTAATAATTTAGATTACTTGAAACGAGAAATGCAAGATTTGGATTCTGCTGTTGAATGGGCTCTTAAATATGCCAAAGAGAGTAAGAATACACTAGTTGTCGTTACTGCAGATCATGAAACTGGAGGACTTCTTATAGAACCAGAAAATCCTGTTGACTATACAGGCAATAAAATAAAGTTATCTTTCAACACTGCTGTTGGAAGTGGAACTCATACAGGTGTGCCAGTTCCTGTTTACGCTTATGGTCCTGGTTCTGANAATTTTACTGGAACTTTAGACAATACAGATATCTATAGAGCAATTCTGACCTCATTAGATACAAGCTCAAGTTCAGGAAGTTGTATGCAGTGATTTCAGTACTTTATTTATTAATATTCAACCTGACCCATCCATAGAAGGCCTATGTGATAAGAAGAATTTAAGCTTGTTAAGGGAAGAGAGAGGTTTATTTACTCTTTAGACACCTCAAGTATGAGTTTGCCAGTATTTTTTCCAGTAAANAATCTATCTAAAGCTTCTAAAGCATTTTCTAGACCTTTTTGCACATCTACACTATATTTTATTTTTCCTTCTAAAATCCAATTACTAAGATCTTCTAAGGCTTTTGGAAATTCTTCTGCAAAGTCAGAGACGATAAACCCTTCTACTCTTGCTCTCTTCATTAAGATATTGCCATAATTATAAGGTCCTGGAACAGGCTCTTTACTATTATAAGTTGAGATTAGTCCGCAAACTGAAATTCTTGCATTAAGATTAATAATTTTAAGAACTGCATCAAGAATTAAACCTCCAGTATTATCAAAATATATATCTATTCCTTCAGGACANGCAGCATTAAGTTCCCCAAGNACATCTTTAGTTTTATAGTTTATANCTGAGTCAAAATTTAGCTCTTCAAGTAACCATTTACATTTTTTTTCACTACCAGTAAGGCCAATGACTTTACAACCTTTCATTTTAGCCAGCTGACCTACTATGGAACCCACAGCTCCAGCNGCAGTAGATACAACGACAGTTTCTCCTTCTTTAGGGTTAGTAATCGANAGAAAACCGAAATATGCTGTAAATCCAGTTAAACCTGCTGCGCTCATATAAGCAGTGAGAGGTAAAGGAAGNGAGTNTGGTAAAACGCTAACATCTTCTGGTTTTACTAAACAATAGTCCTGCCATCCACAAGAAAATGATGATACAAAACTTCCTTCGTCAAGTGAGGGGTGATTGCTCTTAATTATTTTACCTACTACACCACCACGCATTACTTCACCTATTTCAACTGGAGGCATGTACTGATCAATATCCGACATCCAAATTCTATTAGTTGGATCAAGAGACAGGTAAACATTTTGTAAAAGAGCTTCCCCAGTCTTTGGCTCTGGAACATTAGTCCCTACCAATTCTAAGTCATCCTTAGATATATCTCCTATAGGCCTTTTTTTTAANATCCATTGTCTATTACTATTTCTCATTTAGCTCCTTTATCTTTTTAAATTAAACAAATTTAGTAAAAAATGATAACAAAAAATTGTTCTGTAAAACCAAAATATTTATTTTTTTAANATAAACTGCAAGAATGAGAAAAAGAAAATTTTGGGGATGGGGTTACGCAGATGAAATCTTGAGTGATCAAGAAGATAAAAATGTTGAAGAGAGGATACTGGGCAGGTTTTCCTTAAGTGAAGTTGAAACTATTCCTGTACCAAAGGCTCAAGATATACAGCTTATTAAACCCAGAATTGTTCCTCCAAGAAGTCTAAGAAAAACCTTTTCTACTGATCACCTAGAACGTTTAAACCATAGTTATGGCAAATCTTTTCCAGATGTTGCTAGGGCTATGTTAGGCCTATTCCCTAATCCTCCAGATCTAATAGCTNTTCCCCATAACCAAGAAGATGTCATAAACATCCTTGACTGGTCAGATCAAAATAACATTGCTGTAATTCCTTATGGAGGAGGTTCTAGTGTTTGCGGAGGGGTTGAAACAGATGTCGGCGATTCATATTCAGGAGTTATTTCTCTTGATTTAAGAAATTTAAATCAAGTGCTTGAAATAGACCAAGAAAGTAGAGCAGCAAGAATTCAGGCAGGAATATTTGGACCGGCCCTGGAAGCTGAACTCAAGCAATCTAATCTAACTTTAAGACACTTTCCACAAAGTTTTGAACATTCAACTTTAGGAGGCTGGATAGCAACAAGATCAGGTGGTCATTTTGCTACCTTATACACACACATAGACGATTTTGTAGAGTCAACCACTATGATTACTCCTAAGGGGGTTGTTGAGTCAAGAAGACTCCCTGGTTCTGGTGCTGGTCCAAGTCCCGATCGTATGGTTATTGGTTCAGAGGGTATATTGGGGGTAATTACGGAAGCATGGATGAGATTNCAGGAGAGGCCAAAATTTCGAGCTTCTTGTCCAGTTTTGTTTGATGATTATAGTAAGGCTTTAAAAGCCACTCAATTGATAAGCCAATCCGCTTTATTTCCTGCTAACTGCAGACTTTTAGATGCTAACGAGGCTCTTTTTAATGGAGCAGGAGATGGCTCTAAACACCTATTGATCTTATCTTTTGAATCTGCTGATCATGAGATGAATATTTGGTTAGAAAGGGCACTAGAAATAGCTTCAGATGTTGGAGGACAATTTGAACTACCCCAGAAGAAGGAATCTGATGCGCATAAAACTGGAGCTTCTGGAACTTGGCGGAACAGTTTTATAAGAGCTCCTTATTACAGGGAGGCTTCTGTTAGAAGGGGTATTATTCAAGATACTTTTGAAACTTCCATAACTTGGGATAAAGGATTTAATTTCATTGAATCCTTAAAGGAAAAGGCTTCAAAAGCTATTAAAGAAATTTCTGGTAAAAATTCTACAGTAACTTGTCGCCTAACCCATACCTACCCGGATGGATTAGCTCCATACTTTTCTTATACAGCCTATGCCACCCCATCTACAATGATTGATGTGTGGAGAGAGATTAAGTTGGTTACAAATGAAATGTGTATAGAAGAAGGGGGAACAGTCACTCATCATCACGCTGTGGGTAGAGATCATCGCATTAAAGGGTATGACTTACAAAGATCCGAAGGTTTTAAAAANATGCTAAGCGCTGCCAAGAANGAAGTAGATCCAAGTAGTATATTGAACCCCGGAGTATTAATTGATCCAGATAATAAAAAAATAAAAAACTGGATGAATTAAGATTAGCAAGAAGCTCTTAAGTTCCGTCCTCATACTTCCAATAAGCTTTTATCGATAAAATTTTATTTTTTTTATTAATCTGATACAGAATTACCAGATCTGTATCTAACTTTCTACCATCATCTAACGAGTTAGTTATTGTAGCGACATTAGCGCATTCAGTCTCACATGGGTATGACTCTCTTACAATAAATTTAATATTTCCAGGTCCGATCACATTGTCCCAGAAAGTTTCTATGGCTTTTATGCCCTTATGTCCTTTACCTAGAGGGTCCAAGGGGGATTTTCCTACAGGATCTTGAATAAATGCATTTTTATCGAAAAGTGATAACCATTCCTTTTTTAGTCCCTTTTCTGCAGCTTGTGCAGATAAAAAAGAAATTTGTTGCACTATAGGCATTTTATCATTTATTAAATCTTTCATGTTTGAGTTATTTTAAGAAAAATCATAAGGATTCTGGCATAATTAAATCAATTTTAGGGGAATTTATGATGTCTAAACAAGCTTCATTTTCTGAGATGACTTCTGGAACGGCAGATGATTATGAGATTATAGCCGATCATGCAGCCAATTTTGCCAAGGAATTACCTGCACGTGTATTAGATCACTTGTCTCTTTTAAAAGGCGATACTGGCGGCTTTGCTATAGATCGATTTGATCATAGTATCCAAACTGCTACAAGAGCTTATAGGGATGGAAAAGATGANGAATACGTTGTATGTGCACTTCTTCATGACATAGGAGATACAATCGCTAGTGCCAACCATGCTGATCTAGCAGCTACTATGNTGGAGCCATTTGTTTCAGAGAAAAATTATTGGATAATTAAGCACCATGGCATTTTCCAGGGGTATTATTTCTTCGAGTATGTTGGTCTAGATAAAAATTTAAGGGACAACTTTAAGGGGCATAAATATTGGGATGATTGCGNTGAATTTTGTGCTAAGTATGACCAGAATTCTTTTGATCCAGAATATGAGAATATGTCTATTGAAGAATTTGAGCCTATGGTCAGTAGTGTTCTCTCTAAACCAAAAAATTCCATTTACTTAAGAAGGGATTATCCATAATTCTCTTTCTTAATGGATAGAATTGAATCCCTAATTAAGGAATTAACCCTNGAAGAAGCAGTATCTATTGTTTCAGGATCTGATGGGTGGCATTCTACTGGGGTAGAACGACTTTCCATCCCAAGATTAAAAATGACAGATGGTCCTAATGGTGCCAGAGGGGATGGAATTTCTGGAAAGAGTTCAGCATGCTTTCCTTGTGGGATTGCTTTGGGTTCTATTTGGGATTTAGAAATCATTTATTCAATTGGNAAAGCCATAGGTAAAGANGCTAAAAGTAAAGATGCTGATGTCCTTTTAGGACCTACAATAAATATTCACAGACATCCACTCGGCGGAAGGCATTTTGAATGTTATTCTGAAGATCCCCTTTTAACTGGAAAAATAGCTTCTTCTTTCGTTAAAGGAGTTCAGTCAGAAAGAGTAGCAGCTTGTCTAAAGCATTTTGCAGGTAATGATACAGAATTTAAGAGGCATGAAATTAGCTCTAATATAAAAGCCAGNGTGCTTAGAGAAATTTATTTATTACCTTTTGAGATGGGAGTTAANCTTGGTGGAGCTTTGGTTGTTATGTCTGCTTATAACAAGCTTAATAACATTTTTTGCTCATCCCACGAAGAATTACTTAACAATATTTTAAAAGAAGAATGGAGTTTTCCAGGTTATGTTGTAAGCGATTGGGGTGCTTCACTTCAAACGATAGAAAATGCAAATGGAGGATTAGATTTAGAAATGCCAGGACCTGCTAAGACATGGGGCACAAAGTTACTAGATGCAATCCATAAAGGTAAAGTACAAGAACAAAAAGTATTTGAAAAGGTTAGAAGAATTCTCAAAATAGCTGAGTTTTCTGGAAGATTAGACTCACCTAATGAAAAACCCGAGCAGTCAAATGATTTAGAAAATGATAGAAAGTTAATCAGACAAGCAGCAGGTGAATCAATTGTTCTTTTAAAAAATAACAACTTACTTCCATTAAATAAGAAACAGATCAAAAAAATTGCATTAATTGGTCCAAATATTGAAAAGGGACAGTTTATAGGAGGTGGCAGTGCAACAGTAAAAGCCCATTATGTTATTCATCCAAAGGATGCTTTAAAAGAGTACTTAGGAGATGGAGTGGAGCTAAAGTGCAGCGAAGGATGTCATATCTACAAATATCTTCCTTCGATTGATAAAAGGAAATTAAAAGATCCAGTAAATGGTACTCAGGGATTTCAGGTTGAGTTTTTTGAGGGAGATAACTTGGGAGGAAAGGTTTTAAAATCTGAAACTCTAACAGGCGGTAAATTTTGGGCTTTATCAGGATTTGGTGTAGGGGTGGCTTCTAAATTTGAACCTCCATCTTTATCAGTAAGATTTTCTTCGTATTTTAGACCTGATATTTCAGGTAAATATTTATTTGAGTTAATAAGTATAGGATCTTCCAGACTGAAAATAGATGGAAAAGAAATAATAGATAATTGGAATTTTCAGGAAGAAGGAGATGCTTTTTTTGGTTTTGGAAGCGCAGCAAAAAGGTCTACTTGTTTTCTAGAAAAAAACCAAGAATATTTTCTAGAGATAGAATACGAGTGGTCTGGAAGATTCCCAGCTGTTCAAATAGGCATGCTTCCGCCTGATAAAGAAGATTTATTAGAACAAGCAATTTCTCTTGCTAAAGAAAGCGATGCAGTTTTACTAATTGTTGGAACTAATTCTGATTGGGAAACTGAAGGAAATGATAGATCTGATATATTCCTTCCTGGTAAACAAGATGAGTTAATCGAAAAGATTTGTAAGGTTAACTCAAATACTATAGTGGCAATAAATACTGGTTCACCTATTTCAATGTCATGGGTAGATAAAGTGAAATCAATTCTACAGATTTGGTTTACAGGTCAAGAATATGGAAGAGCTTTAACAGATATTGTTTTTGGAGATGTTAATCCCTCCGGGAAACTACCTACAACATTTCCCATGAAATTAGAAGACACACCTGCTTTTTCAAGCTATCCAGGAAAGAATTTACAAATGGATTATGATGAGGGTCTATATGTAGGTTACAGGTGGTACGAAAAGGAAGGAATAAAACCTCTTTTCCCATTTGGTCACGGCTTATCCTATACAACCTTTGAGTACAGTGATCTAAGAATAATTCCTCCTAAAACTCAGAATTCAGCTATCTCTTTTGAAGTAACAATATCTAATACAGGAGGATTCAAGGGAAAAGAAGTAGTTCAATGTTATGTTAAGGTTGAGAACTCTAGAATTAACAGACCATCAAAGGAATTAAAAGTCTTTGAAAAAGTGGAACTAGACATTGGTGAATCTAAAAAACTCATTTTTAATTTATCTGAAAGAGATCTTGCTTATTGGGATGAGTCTGCCAAAAATTGGTCAGTGGAACCAGCTGAATATAGGATATTGGTCGGTTCTTCATCTGAAGATATAAGATTAGAAAATTCTGCTTGGTTAGGTTGATATCAACGGGCTGTAAGACCTCCATCAACTACAAATTCTGCACCTGTTATAAAAGAGCTCTTATTTGAAGCCAGATAAACTGCAACTTTTGCTACTTCTTTAGGAAGGCCTAGTCTTCCCAAAGGATGAAGGTTGTTTATTTGAGATTTAGCTTCATTTTCACTTATACCTGTTTGTTTTTTTAAACCATCTTGGACCTGAGTCCCCATGTTAGTATCTATAACGCCAGGATGGATGCTGTTGACTCTAACGTTATATCCCAAGGTAGAAAATTCCATAGCACAACCTTTAGTAAATATTCTTACCGCTCCTTTAGAGGCATTATATGGACCTATGAAAGGACCTCCCACTATGCCAGCAACTGAAGATAAATTAATTATTGATCCGCTTTCTTTTTCCCTATTTGGTCTTTTAACTATTTCTTCAATGGCAAATTTAGTACCTAAGAATACTCCTTCAACATTTACTGAAAACATATGCTTCCATTCTTCCAAAGATATATCTGAGAGAGGTTTTGAGAAATAAATCCCCGCATTATTTACTAGAACATCCAGTCCACCAAAAGTGTCTACACAAAATTTAATAGTTTTTTTCCAACTGGATTCTTTCGTAACATCTTGTTCGATATAGGCTGATTCATATCCTAGTTTAGTTAATTCATTTACTTTTAATTTACCTTCTTTGTTTAATAGGTCAGAAAGTATTACTTTCGCACCAGCCTTGCACATCTGAAAAGATATTTCAGCCCCTATACCTCTTGCAGCTCCAGTAACTAATACAACCCTATTTTTCAGGTTCATATTTACACTTTCTTTGGGGATGCAGATTCCATTACTTCTTTATCGTGAGCTTTCTTTGCCTCAATAAGTTCAGGCATAAGTTTGTCTAACAGTTCTAAGGTCCAAAGATTATCTGTTGTGAAAGATTTAATAACAGCAGGTTGCTGCATAATACCTAATATACCACCCTGGGAATGTATGATTTGAGAAGTCACTTCTTGAGCATCTTCACTACATAGCCAAGTTACAACAGGAGCTATTTGTTCTGGTCCTTGAGTCCAATCATTTTCATCATATTCCCTTCCAGCAGCATTAATAAGATCAAGTGTTAATCTAGTAGCAGCACCAGGTGATAAAGTGTTAACAGTGCATTTATATTTTGTAACTTCTAAAGCAAGAGACCTTGTGAAGCCAGCTATACCTGCTTTCGCTGCGCCGTAATTAGTTTGTCCAAAATTACCAAATAAACCTGATACTGAAGACATATTTATTATTCTGCAATTTAATCTATTATTATCTTTTATATATCTAACGAAAGGACGTGTACAGTTGTAATGTCCTTTTAAATGAACTTCCATGATTGCATCCCATTCTGATTCTTCCATGTTATAAAGGGTCTTATCTCTTAATATCCCAGCGTTATTAATTAATATGTCAAGACCACCGAAAGAGTTTAAAGCGGTTTGGAATATATTTTGACCTCCTTGTACAGAACCAACAGAGTCATAATTTGCTACGGCTTCTCCTCCATTATCTAAAATTTCCTTAACAACATTATCAGCTACCTTGCCTTCTCCGGTTCCATCTCTTTCGCCACCTAAATCATTAACAATGACTTTAGCTCCTTCCTCTGCAAATTTAAGTGATATTTCTTTTCCTATTCCCCTTCCAGCTCCGGTTACAATTGCAATTTTTCCATTTAATCTACTCATAATTAATCCTATAGTGAAATTATTGTCAGTTTAGTGCATTCTAACTCTTATGAGGTGATAAATATGAGTCAATCAGAAGAAAAAATAGTTTTAGTTACGGGTGGGGCTAGCGGTATAGGCTTTGCTATATGCAAGAGATTCATTGACGAAGGTGCTGTAGTAGTTTTTACAGACATAGATTCAAAAGCAGGAGAAAAAGCTCATCAAGAACTAGGTTCAAGTTCCATCTTTATGCAACAAGATGTAAGTATTGAACAAGAATGGATAGAAGTAATGACCAAAGTTAAGGAGCAATATGGCGATCCAGGTGTTTTAGTTAATAATGCTGGAATTGCTCCAGACGGTTCTAGAATAGAGGATTGTAGTATTGAAGAATGGAAAAGAGTAATTTCAGTTGATTTAGATTCAGTTTTTCTTGGTACAAAACATGGAATTAAGAATATGAAAGAGAAAGGAGGAAGTATAGTAAATATTAGTTCAATAATGGGAATAGTTGGTTGGCCAGGATCCAGTAGTTATAATTCAGCAAAAGCAGGAGTACGCATGTTATCTAAGGTTGCTGCTTTGGAGTGTGCCGATTCAGGTTATGATATAAGAGTGAATTCTGTGCATCCTGGATTTATCGATACTCCACTTGTAAGGAATAGTTTTAAAGAAACTATTGAGAAAGGAGATAGTATTTTTAAAACTACTGAAGAAGCATATGCTGCTATAAAAATGATGCAACCATTAGGCAATAGATTGGGAAGACCTAGGGAAATAGCTGATGCAGTATTTTTTTTAGCCTCCGATGATTCGTCCTTCATTACTGGAACTGAAATAGTTGTAGATGGTGGTTATACTGCTAAGTAGCTATGAGTCAATCTTTTCAAGCACAAAAAGCCTCATCAGGATTAATGTATATCTTTGGAACTGGAAGTATAGCTATTGGAGTAAAAAATAGTCTTTTAGGAACCTTCTTGCTTGTTTATTTTAATCAAGTTTTAGGTTTACCAGCGTATCTAGCTGCTTCAGCTATGGGTTTGGCACTAGTAGTAGATGCAATATCAGATCCTCTAGTAGGTATTTGGTCAGACAGAGTTAGGTCCAGATTCGGAAGAAGACATCCTTTTATGTATGCAGCCATTATTCCATTTGCTTTCTCTTATTATTTTATTTTACAGAATCCTGGTTCAATTTCTGAAGGCACGATTTCGGAAGGTGAGCTTTTTCAAAGACTGCTTATTCTTATGGTAATAATGAGGCTCTCAATGACTTTTTATGAAGTTCCACGAGGCGCTTTGGCTCCTGAATTAACAAAAGATTATGATCAAAGAAATCAGATTTCAGGCATAGGGATGGCATTTGGATGGGTAGGTGGGGCAGGCATGGCATCAATTGCATACAGATACTTCTTTGTAGAAACTCCAGATTTTCAAGGAGCCCAAGCTTTCTTAAGACCAGAAGCTTTTCAGGAACTTGCTTTTTGGGGCGGTTTAACAATTTTTATTTCTAGCGTTATATCGTGTGTGGGTACTCATAAAGAGATACCCCATCTTCATGTACCAAAAGAAAGAAGTATTCAAATAAAGAAATTTTTACAAGAAGGATTGGAGACTATTTCCAATAGATCATGGATAGTACTTTTTTTCTCAGGTTGTGTTTATTCTCTTTTAGTCGGTTTGGCAACGAATGCAGGCATGTATCATAATCTATATTTTTGGCAGTGGACTCCATCAGATATTGCAATTTTTCCTACTGTTGCCGCTGTAAGTGTAATAGTTAGCGCATTGTTAGCTGGTACAGTAGCCAGAGGAAAAGAGAAAAAAAATATAGCTGTAGGAATATTTATAACTACAATAATAGTTGGCCCTTTACCTATTGTTCTTAGGTTATTAGACCCCTATTTTGAAGCAACTCTTTTTCCTGCTAATGGGACTGATCTTTTATGGTGGCTTTTACTTATTCATTATGTTTTTGAGACTTGCTTAGGAGCTTTAGGTTTTATTTTTGTTGGCTCTATGGTTATGGAGATTGTTGAAGATGTGGAAAGAACTACAGGAAGGAGAGAGGAGGGGCTCCTTGGTACAGTAAGTTCATTTATACATAAACTCATAGGAGCAGGAGGAGTAGTTGTTTCAGGGTTAATCATCTCTGCGGTAGGATTTGATATATCTTCAGGAGCTACCNTAGAAGAATTAAGAGGACCAATAATNAACAGGTTCGCCACTATCCATGTTTTTTTAGGTGCTTCACTTCCTTTTATTTCCACCTTACTTCTTTTACTCTTTAAAATTGATAGAAAAGGTCACTTGGATAATGTTGAAAATTTAGGTTATGTAGATAAATAATGTTTTTCTTCCCTTTTTCAGATGATAACCCCATTTCAGGTAGACCGTATGTTTGTTTNACTTTCATCGGTATTTGTGCCTTCATTTTTTTATGGCAATTTTCACTACCTAGGGATTTATATGAATCTGCTGTTTATTCATTTGGAGTGGTGCCAGCTTCTTTGTTAGGAGATAAACCAAGTGCCATACCAGCAAGTTTAACCATTATTTCTTCAATGTTCATGCATGGTGGATGGATGCATTTGATAAGCAATATGGTTTATTTATGGATTTTTGGGGACAATATTGAAGACTCAATGGGTAGAGGAAAGTTCGTCCTTTTTTATTTGTTGTGTGGCCTAGCAGCTGCCCTTACTCAGGCAATGATAGATCCTACATCGGAAGTTCCCATGATTGGAGCAAGTGGNGCTATAGCAGGAATTTTAGGGGCATATCTCGTATTACATCCAAAGGCTAATGTTAACGTTCTTTTTTGGATTATAATCTTTATTACTACTGTACGAGTTCCAGCCTTTATAGTTTTAGGGGTTTGGATAGTTGGACAATTTTTTAGTGTAGCTGGGGGAGGTGATACTGGAGTGGCCTATTTAGCACATATTGGTGGTTTTATAACAGGAATGTTATTAATCCCTTTGTTTAAGAAACCTTCCGTAAGAATTTTAGAAGGAGCTAATTCACGACCTTTTGAATCCAAGCCTTTTACTTTAGAACAATTAATTCCTGATAATAAATCAAAGGGGTTNATGGAAGATTTTATAGATAAGGCTAATCGTGATAAGAAGCATTAATAATTATTTGGAGAATTTTTATGAAAACTGTATTTAAATATTTAGGAGCCTCTTTAGTAGTCATTTTTTTAATTACTATAGTTTACAGTTTGGGTATTCAATATAACTGGTACGGCCAGTTGGAACCTCCAGGCCAACCATTACAAAGCACTCTCCCGAAACATTTAATTAAAGATAAAATTAATAGACAGATGAAAGTCTCAAATTCCTCTAAACAAATCTTGTTTGGAGATACCCATGTACATACTACTTACTCTACAGATGCCTTTTTATGGAGTTTGCCTATATTTAATGGGGAAGGTCCACATCCTATTTCTGATGCTTGTAATTATGCTAGATTTTGCTCAGCTTTAGATTTTTGGGTAACTTCAGATCATGCTGAAGCTTCTACACCCAGAAAGTGGAAATCTATAAAAGAAGCTGTTAGACAGTGCAATGCCCCTTCAGATTTTGAAGACCCTGACATGGTCACTTTCTTAGGTTTTGAGTGGACTCAGGTGGGCCTTGAANCCAATAACCATTTTGGGCATAAAAATGTAATTTTCTTGGATATTNATGAAAATAAAGTTCCATTGAGNCCTATAGGTGCAGGAGGGTTAGCTACTAATGGAATGCGGTCTACTATTGGATCACAAGCTGCAGAGCTATTAAAACCATTAGCTTTTATCGATTTTCCAAACAGACAAAGGTACTTTAACTTTTCTTCCTTTGTTGAAGAACTAGCTGATGTACCCTTTTGCGAAGAAGGTATAAGTTCTGCATTATTACCAGAAGACTGCTATGAGTCAGCCAATACTCCAGCAGACCTATTTAGAAAATTAGATGAGCTTAATTTTCCTTCCATCGTTATACCTCATGGCAATACTTGGGGTTTTTATACTCCTCCTGGTTCAAGTTTAGACAAGCAATTAGAAGAAGATTTTAATAACGAAAATGTTCAAATACTTTTTGAAGTTATGTCTGGACATGGCAATTCTGAAGAATACAGACCTTGGAGAGCAACTGTTTTTGATCAAGATGGAAAAGCAGTTTGTCCACTTCCATCTAAAGATTATTTACCTAGCTGTTGGAGAGCTGGAGAGATTGTAGAGGCAAGATGTCTTTCTGAAAAAGAAAATCCAGAGGAGTGTGTTAAAAGAGCTGAGGAAGCAAGAAAGGCTTATGTTTCNCTGGGTGTTCCAGGNCATTTAATTATTCCTGGAGTGCAATTAGAAGATTGGCTGGATGCTGGTCAATGCAAAGATTGTTTTATTCCTTCGTTTAATTACAGGCCAGCCGGAAGTGCTCAATACGCCTTGGCCTTGGGAAACTTTGATTCAGATGAANTGAAACGATTTCGTTTCGGTTTTATTGCTTCGAGTGATAATCATAGGGCTAGACCTGGTACGGGTTATAAAGAAATTGATAGGTTTGTTACTACAGAAGCAAATGGTCCTCCAAATGAAGCCATTAGAGAAAGCCTTTATCCCCAGCTAGAAGCTACCTCAGTCATTCTTCCAATAGAGATAGATGATGGACTTGCTCTTGGCTTTGGTGCTTTTGAGGCNGAGAGAATGGCATCTTTCTTTACAACTGGTGGATTAGCTGCAGTGCACTCTTTTAGTAGATCAAGAAAAGATATCTGGACTGCAATGCAAAGAAAAGAAACATACGGTACTAGTGGAGATAGAATCCTCCTTTGGTTTGATTTAATAGATAAAGATAAAGGAATAGTGCCTATGGGAGGAGAGATAACACTTTCTTCTGAGCCTAATTTTAAAATAAGAGCAGTTGGAGCTTTTAAGCAAAAGCCCGGCTGCCCAAAATATAACTCTTCTGATATTTCTGCCGAAGACATCTTAAGAATATGCAAAAATGAATGTTATAACCCATCTGATGAAAGAAAATTAATTGAAAAGATAGAGGTCATAAGAATTCTTCCCCAATCTNATAAGGGAGAAAGCTTGTCAGGTTTAATTCAAGATCCTTGGCAGTCATTTGAATGCCCTGCAGATCAAAATGGATGTGAAGTAACTTTCTATGATGGTGAATTTGCAAATCTTGGTAGGGATGCAGTCTATTATGCAAGAGTTATTCAGGAACCTTCCCCTACTATAAACTCAGAAAATGTCAGATGTGAATACGATGATAAAGGAAATTGCAAAGAGGTTAATGTTTGCTATGGAGACTACAGGACGCCNAAGGATGATGACTGTTTAAGTATGTCTAGAGAAAGAGCTTGGTCTTCACCTATTTTTGTTGACTACAAGACAATTAATAATTAATAGCTTACCTGTTCTAAGGCCTCTGCAACAATATCTTTTAAATTGGGGTTACCTATAACTTCAGCCACTATATTAACTAGACTCATGAAAGAAGAATTNGTCTGTGAAGGCGTTATATCAGTTTTTTTAAGACAGCTTCTGGCAAGCTGAGCTATTAGAAGCATTGCAAAAGCGTTGGTAGGTCTGCCTCTTTTTCCTTTGAGATTTAGAACTGAATGTTTGCATGTTTCCTTAAGGGNCTCGAGTTCTTTAATTAAAGTTGATAAGTATTTATAGTCCTTATTAGTAGCAATATGGCTTTGAAGAAGAAAAGATCTTGCTCCTGGGAATAGTCTATTTAGGTTTTCATATAACATTTCTGATTGTAATGAAATTTCATCTAATTGAATTCTAATATCAGTATATGTTGGAGCTCTTCTAAAAACAGCCTCTTCAAATTTATAGGTTGTAATAGCATTTTCTATTTCTAAGATAAAGGAGTCACCAAGATTACTATTAATATTATTAATTTTTCTTTTTAGGCGTNCAGGCAAAGAATAAGGATTTTGGAAACTAAAATTATCCCCGCTTATATTAGATATTTTTCTGTACTTACTTTTTGGCATTTATCTATTATTCAAGTAATGTGCATCAATATAATAGAGATATCTGGAGAATCATGGAAGGGATTAAAAAAAAATCTAGGTTAAGTTTTTCAACCAAGTTTTTCTATGGATTTGGCTCAATATCTTTTGGGATAAAAAATAATGGTTTCAGTTACTTTGTTCTTTTTGTTTACAGTTCTGTTTTTGGATTACCAGCATGGATGGCTGGATTGGCTCTTAATTTAATTTTAGTTGCAGATGCTGTTACTGACCCCCTTGTTGGGTATTATTCAGATCGTCTAAGATCAAAGTGGGGAAGNAGNCATCCATTTATGTATGCTGCNGCNATTCCAGTAACTCTTANTTTCTATTTCCTATGGTCTCCTCCAGACAATCTGACACATTGGGAGCTCTTTCTCTATTTATTAATTTGCGCAACAATTATTAGAGTTTTTATTACTTTTTACGAAATACCATCCATAGCTCTTGGTCCAGAACTGACTGATAATTATGTTGAAAGAACTTCCTTGATGTCCTATAGATATTTTTTCGGTTGGTTTGGAGGCTTAACAACTTATAACTTAGTTTGGTGGTATTACGAACCTAAGTACGAGACAGAAATATATACCTTGGGAAGGTTTAATCCAGATCTTTGGTCTGAATGGGGACTTGTAGCAGCCATACTTATTTTCTTGGGAATAGTTGTGACCAGTTTAGGAACTCATAAACACATTCCTAATCTCATAGAACCGCCCAAGAGGAGGCAAAAAGAGATCTCTGAGGGATTTAATGATATTAGTATTATTAATCGTACTCTTAAATTGAATTTTCCATTACCTAAACTCAATTTCAGCCTCTTAGGAATCATAGTTTATCTGTTGAAGTTTAGTCTTACTGTGGTTTTTACATGGATTATTGGCAATATCCTAAGGATTTTTGGATTTATTGTCGCTACTTTGGTTCCTAGTTGGATTGAAACTCTTCATCAAATGGAATTCTTTATCAGAAGTCTAATCAAAGAAGTTGCAGAAACTCTAACGATAAATAGATCCTACAAATTTTTATTCTTTTGCGGACTATTGGTTTCAGTTGCCGGAGGCATTGAAGCAGCTTTTGCTGTTTACTTTGATAGTTATTTTTGGGAATTAGATAGTTATGAAATGCGTATAAGAGGTACTAGCATTTATTTAGCACCAATAATTGCTATTCTTCTTGCTCCAATGCTTTCTGATAAGTTTGGAAAAAAACAAACTGTCTTATCTATTTGGGCTTTTCAAATAATTTTTGCAGCATTACCTTTTGTGCTTAGGTACTTAGATTTGACTAACGGAACTTCCCTTTTTCCTACCAATGACAGTCCTTACCTTCTTCTAGTGCTTTGTATTCATGTGGTTATTAATGTAGCTGCCGGAATAATAGTTTTTTCTACTATGGGTTCAATGATTATGGATTTGGTAGAAGATATTCAATTGGAAACAGGAAGAAGAGAAGAGGGCATTTTATTCTCAGCCAGGACCTTCGCGGATAAAGCAGTAAGTGGATTTGGTTTAACTTTAGCAGGGTTTATATTGTCCTTTATTGCTTTTCCAGATAGCACACAAATAAGAGAAATCTACAATGGCACTGTCCCCTCAGAGATACTTGCAGATCTAGCTTTATGGTACATTCCAATTTGCATAGTCGCCTTTGGAGCAGCTTTGTTAATGGTTAGAGGTTATTCTTTAAGTAGGAACAAACACGAAGAGAACATTGCCAATCCAAACACTAAAGTCTGGAAAGGTGATTAATTTGTTATTCGAAACCAGTTTAAACTCTCCCTTGGGAGAATTAGGTTTACTTGCTGATAATACTCACCTAATCGAACTAAGCTTAATAGGTTTGAAAGGGCTTAGCCTTAGGGGTAAGTCAGAAAAAGAAAGATTCAAAGTTGAGATAGAAGAGTTAACTCAATATTTCTCTAAGAAAAGAAACTCTTTCACCTTTAAAATTCAAATTGGCGGAACTTATTTTCAGAAATTAGTCTTTAAGAATATGAAAACTATTAAATACGGCAAGGTATTAACTTACTCAGAACTTGCTGCAAAAATAGGTAAACCAAAAGCATACAGAGCAGTAGGAAGTGCTTGTGGGGCTAACAGAATACCTATAGTTATACCTTGTCACAGAGTGGTCTCTTCAACAGGATTAGGGGGTTTTGGAGGCGGTTTAGAACGTAAAAAATTTTTACTTAACCTAGAAAGTAACTAAAATTAGCCTCATA
>PBBK01000027.1 GCA_002717685.1 Gammaproteobacteria bacterium
AAAATTTTCTTGTTGGAAATAAGCAAAGTTTAATAAGACATACCAGTCTTCTTTAGGTATAGGTGTTATGTTAGCCAATCTATTTGCTTCAGTGAGAGTTTTTCGAGCTTCAAATATTTCCACTTCATCTGCTTCATTGAATGCCTTTTCAGCCTCTACTTTAGCGGCTAGACGTCGAGCTGTCTGTCTTCTAACATATATTTCCATAGCAGTTTCAACGGGCTCAATCATATCTGAATATCGATCCAACTGATAAAGAATTTGTGCATAAAAAATATAAGGGTCAGCTGCAGGATTCGTTTCAAGTCGAAAAAACTCTTCTGTCAATCTAATTGCTTTAGAATAATTTTCTTGCATGGTATTTAATTGTGCAAGCGTATAAACAGTAGTCTTCTTAATCTGCTCTTCAAGTGTTGGGATAGTCAGCATTCGTTCATATGCATTCATTGCATTTGCCATATCATCCATACTGTAATAAACGAAACCTAAATAATTAAGAACATTTTGTTGTTCATAGTCAGTTAGTTTACTCACCGAATAAAGGTTGTTTAAAATACGCAGTGCCTCCGGATAGTCTTCAAGATCAACTGCTTCTTGTGCTTTTATTATCCGGTCGTAAGTTTTTTTACTAACAGCCTGGGCTGTCCTGGTTTTCTGTTTATCGCGACGCTGCCGCTCTGTTTCATTATCGTATGCATTTTCTTGTGCTTTCATTAGCGCTTGAGCATTAACTGAAGAGCCAGACGCTAAAATTAAAGCTACTAATAATGCAAAAATTGTCTTCAAATTTAGAAATTGCATACTTTTTCCATTAATGACTATTAAGTAAAATTATATCAGACACGTGTTCTAATGCTAATCTTCTATTACAAAGGTAATTCTTGTTGCTACGTCATACACATATACAGGGATCCCATCGACAACACGAGGTTTGTATTTAAACTTCAATACTGCTCGAGAAGCTGCTCTGTTAAAAAGCGTACTAGTTGAAAACATGACGACAGGATCTTCTACAGTCCCTGCAGGAGTTACAGTAAATCCCATATCTACATACCCCTCTAACCCCCTCGAAAGAGCTCTGGCAGGATATATTGGGGCTACTCTTACAATTGGCAAATAATCACCTTCTGCTATATTCATTGCGCCAGGACCGCCAATAGTGAGATTGTTTGCTACAGTTGGCGGTCGAATATTAATTGTTGGGGCATTAGGGTCAATATTATCTAAATCCTGTGGTGGTATTTCTGGTGGAACCTCAGGTGGCTTTTGAGGTTTATCAGGTATAATATCTTCGGTATTGACATTCTCATTTCTTCTGACGCGAACGAATTCTAGTAGATGTCGTGCTCTAGGCTCAGTTAATGCACCTTCCCCATATTCGATTAGCAAATGCATAACAAAGAGCAGACCTAAAGTTACGAAAGTTCCAACTACAATTGAAAAAACATATCGTCCTATCACTTACTTTAACCTCCTTAGTATTTCTGTAAAAATTAGTTACAGGAATAATCTATCTTGATACTTTTGATATTAACTAATCATTATTCGCAGCAATCGACACGTTAAATACACCAGCCTGTCTAGCTGCATCCATAACTATAACAAGCATTTCGTTGGTTGATTTTTTATCTGCCTGAATAACGACTGATCCTTTTGGATTTTCGGCATGCAGTCGCTCTATATTTGCTCTTACGGCTCTCGGATCTATCAGTCTTCTATCAATCCATACTTCATCGTTTGGGCTAATAGCTATTAAAATATTAGCATCTTCAACTCGTTCTGAAGTTGGAGCATCCGGTCTATTTACATCAATTCCCGCTTCCTTAATAAAAGAAGCAGTTACAATAAAAAAAATCAGCATTATAAAAACAACGTCCAACATAGGAGTTAGATTAATCTCATTTTCTTCTTCTTCGGCGCTGATTCCTCGGTTCATTTTACGCATGAGAGATACCTTTTTTAGTGATCCATAGTTAATGAGTCTTCAAGAAACTCGACTTCTCGAGTTGCTCTTCTAGTCAGTAATGTTACAAGAAGCACGCCAGATAATGCCCCTACCATGCCAGCCATTGTAGGGACAGTGGCTTGTGAAACACCAGCTGCCATTGCCCTTACATTACCTGAACCAGATACGGCCATAACTTCAAATACCTTTATCATTCCGGTAACCGTCCCTAATAGACCCAGTAAAGGACATAAAGCAACAAGCGTTTGTATCATTGGGATTGAGTTATTAACAGCCGTTGAAAACTTAGAGATCATACCTTCTCTTATTTGATGGGCATTCCAGGAACGTCTTTCCTGCCTTTCCTCCCAGCTGTTTCTTATTGATTTCATCAATGGAGGCATTTCTTTACGAAAAAATATAAATCTTTCGATAATCAGTACCCACATAAGAAAAATTGTCACGGCAATCCATCTTAAAACAGGTCCGCCAAGAAAAAGGAAATCGCTTATTGCTTCATATATATCAGTAATCCAAAACATATTAACCCTTCGAATAATTAGGCATTTCGTTCAGAATGTTGTGCGACAATACCTGCGCTTTGAGATTGAAGAATATTGATAATCTTTCTACTCTGCCCACTAACCAATGTATGTAAAAGGACCATTGGAATGGCTACACAGAGTCCCAGCACTGTCGTCATTAATGCTTGAGATATTCCTCCTGCCATTAATTTTGGATCACCTGCTCCATATAGAGTGATAACCTGGAATGTTTTAATCATACCAGTCACAGTTCCTAATAAGCCCATTAGTGGCGCTACAGCAGCAATTACTTTAATAAACAAAAGACCCTTCGTAAGTTCGGGCATTTCTTTTAAGGCTGCTTCACTGAGTTTGAGCTCCATAGTTTCTGTATCTGCTTTGGCATTCACTTCGTATGCTGTAAGCACTCTGCCTAACGGATTATCAGTGCTAGCAGTATCACGTTTTAATTGAGCAGAAACTTTTCTGCCATCTGTCGTGAGAGCAAACCAACGCCATATAGCGATTCCCAATCCGATAAATCCTAAGGCTATAATGCAATATCCAACAATACCACCTTGCTCGATCCGCTCACCTATAGTTGGTGATTCAACTAAAAGAGATAATATTCCTCCTCTAGTAACGTCTAACCCAAATGGCACATAACCTTCAGTTTCATCAACCATATCTTCGGTAGAACCTGTATATTTTCCTTGTTCAGGCTGACGTTGAAGTTCGGTCACATTTCCTGTTTGTTCATCATACTGAAGATAACCATCTTCAAAAACTATATTGAAAACACCCACACGTACAATATCATCAGTGATTCTTTCGCCGTCAGCAGTTGCATATTCAGTAGTGAACTTAACAACTTTTCCTTGCTCTGTTATCTCTCTTTGGAGTTCATACCAAAGTTGTTCAATTTCTTCAATTGAAGCCAAACTACTAGCGCTTGCCATCTTGCTACCTAAATCAACTAAGAATTGAGAACGATTTGGATATTGAATATTTGTTAAAGATCCTTCAAATCGAGTTATTGCGTCACCTGAAACTGTTTGAAGCACTCCAAACAGCTCCTTTAATGCGCCAAGTCTTTTATCAAGAGCTTCTCTCGCGTCAACAATTTTTTGTTGATTTGATGCAAAAGTATTTTCTAATCTCTCACTAATGCCTTCTTGACGATTTCTCTCTGTTCGAGAATCATTTAATAATTTTTGCTGCTGATTNCGTGCTGCAGCAAAACGGGCCTCTCGTTGTNTTGCTTCTTCTGAGTCACGAGCTTGACCTTGCTCAATTTGAAGNAAGAGNTCATTCATAGAGTTTGCATCNTCCTGAGCTTGNCCTNNCCCATATGTGAAAAGCAGCAGTACAGTGCTAATAATTAATAATNTTTTTTTCATTTTAAGAAGNCTCCTCTGCTGCAGGTAAAGGGATTAACATNAGCTCNGGCGCTATTAGTTGNCTTGCCATTCTAAGNCCCTTTCTAATTTCATTACGGTGATCATCATCAATAANCCAATCACCTACNTTANCNTCCCACATACCGGTNATATCTGAATTATCAGACTGNAAATAGAGNCCNATTCTGCCAATTCGAAGCATGTTGTAGTCNCGAACTCCATAATCCTCACCAAGATTAAGGGATTGTTTATAAAATTCGGCTGATGATCCGTAATCAAGTTCAATTTGATACGCTTCCATAACTTTTCTNAATTTTTCAGCAACACTAACATCTGATCGAGNTAGTGTNTCNTTAAGAACATCAATGCGATTTATTCGTTCTTCTAATAGAAAAGGAATATCAAGAGAGACAGATTGNTCTAATCCATCTATCATTCTCTCCATAAGAGGAAANATTTGCCTATTAATTACATCCACCTGATCCATGGANATTTTAATATCTTCAAGCGTTGCTTCNTGNCCCTGAACCTGNGCNGNCATGAGACGATTGTAGACTTTAAGACCATCAATCTCTTTGTTAATAGCACGATATTGATCTGTAATGGTACGTGTACCTTGGACTCTTTCATTTATTCTTTCTTGAGACGCTTGCGCCAATTGAAGACGTTTTGCGTCTGCAACCAATACGTCATCTACAGTTTGAGCTACTATGCCATTTACCATAAAAAAAGATGACAAAATAAAAGCAGNCNGAAAGNTTTGACTCCTTGTTTTCGACCGTTTCATGGATACTCCTTAAANTATTTATTAAATTAATCTTATCTTTNATTTNCTANAACTATCATTGATNTTTCNANATAAANAACTTNCGNTCTATTTTTTTTTCGACGACGTAGGATAACATATGTCAAACATATCNACAGTATNAAGNCTAAAAAAANTACATANANAAATTACNTAAAATTATATTCAATTGNAATCTTTATATTNNTTTTTGTCGNCCAAGTTCTATTTTTGCCAAATGAGCTTTATGAACCTCATCTGGACCATCAGCCAACCTTAAGGTTCTAGCTCCTGCCCAAGCGTGAGAAAGCCAGAAATCTCCACTAACACCAGCACCGCCATGCAATTGAATAGCTCGATCCAATACGTTTAGCGCCATATTTGGTACAATAATTTTAATCATGGCTATTTCGGCGCGGGCAATTTTATTCCCCACTCTATCCATCATATCCGCTGCTTTCAACGTTAATAATCTAGATTGTTCTATATCTATCCTCGAATCTGCAATAAATTCCCTTACAACACCTCTTTCTGAAATAGGTTTGCCAAAAGTTATTCTATTTTCAACACGTCTACATAGATCTTCAAGAGCTCTTTCAGCCATACCTATTAAACGCATGCAATGATGTATTCTGCCTGGCCCAAGTCTACCTTGTGCGATCTCAAAACCACGCCCTTCTCCAAGCAAAATATTTCTTTTTGGCACTCTAACATTTTCAAAAGTCATTTCAGCATGGCCATGAGGGGCATCGTCATAACCAAAAACTGTAAGCGGTCTAATGATGTTTACACCCTTTGTGTCCATTGGTACAAGCACCATACTTTGTTGATTATGTCTTTCTGCATTTTTATCTGTTTTGCCCATAAAAATAATAATTTTGCATCGAGGATCCATAGCACCAGATGTCCACCATTTATGACCATTAATTACATAATTATCTCCATCATTNTCAATCAAAGAAGAAATATTAGTAGCATCAGAGGATGCAACCCCTGGCTCGGTCATTGCAAAAGCAGATCGAATTTTCCCATCAAGAAGAGGCTTAAGCCATTTGTCCTGTTGTTCTTTAGTCCCATAGCGTACTAGAACTTCCATATTTCCAGTATCTGGAGCAGAACAATTAAAAATTTCAGAAGCTATAAACGATCTCCCCATGATTTCTGCGAGAGGCGCGTATTCCAGATTACTAAGCCCAGCCCCATATTTACTATCAGGTAGAAATAAATTCCATAATCCAGCTATTTTTGCTTTATCTTTAAGCTCCTCCATTATTGGCGGAACTACCCAACGCGACTTTGATTTTTCAATGTAATCAAAATAATTACCTTCATTCGGATAAATATTGGATTGCATGAAATCAATCAATTTTTCTTGAAGGTTTTTTACTTTTGCAGTGTGTTCAAAATTCATTATTATTACCTAATAATTATTTTTAGATGATTTTTCGGAAATATTCTTAATATTTGTTGAATAAATGATTACCTTTATATTAACTTAAAAAAGTCTTTATGAGCACCAGATTGCAATAATTTCACAACTAAACTAACTTAACTAATCATAATCTTTACTAATGTATTAATAAAAATATGATTATATAACTCAATTAATATTATTATAAATATATAATTAACAATCGTTTACGTAATTTATTTAGATTTTTTATTAATATATTTAGAATTCTAAAAATATAATTACTAATTAATTAGTAAATATAAATATGTTAAATCTAAACAAATTCATAATGCAATAAAATGTTTACTAAAAATAAGACCGCATCAGATCAATTGTATTAAGTTGACTTCAAAAGCGCCTTCAATGATCATTAGGTTATGAAAATAATAAAAAGTTATATTGTTAGTATCATATCATCTAGAAATCTTATTCTAGAAGGATTGCTATTAAGTCTCATTAGGAGATACAGCGGGTAAATAAAGACGCAACTATACTACAAACCCCGCACTTTATTTAAACTGTGGGGTTTTTTTTTGAGGATAAACAAAACTAAGAAGGTAACGAAATGCAAATGTATTCAGAAAAAGATGTAAATACATCATTACTTGAAGGGCAACGTATTTGTATTCTTGGCTACGGAAGCCAAGGAAGAGCTCATGCTCTTAATTTAAAAGATAGCGGGCATAATGTTGTCGTTGGTTTACGAAAAAATGGTAAAAGCTGGGAAAAAGCCAAAGCTGATGGCTTAGAAGTTCAAGAGCCATCTATCGCTGTTAAAGATGCTTTAATCTCGGTCTTTCTTATTCCTGACCTTTCGCAAGAAATGCTATATAAAGAAATAGAGCCAAATCTTAATTATGCTTCTACGATACTGTTTGCCCATGGTTTTAATATTCATTATAAATGTATCGTGCCCAGAAAGGATCTCAATGTAGTTCTTATAGCCCCAAAGGGCCCAGGTGGTCTTGTCAGAAGACAATATAAAGAAGGTCACGGTGTCCCTTGCCTTGTAGCCGTAGAAACAGACAAAACAGGTAATGCCCTCGACATTGCATTGGCATACTCCCAAGGCATCGGCGGAGCAAGGGCTGGGGTTATTAAAACTACTTTTGCTGAGGAAACTGAAACAGATCTTTTCGGAGAACAAGCTGTGCTTTGCGGAGGTGCTACTGAGCTGGTTGTCGCGGGTTATGAAACACTTGTTGAGGCAGGTTATCAGCCTGAAGTAGCTTATTATGAATGCATGCATGAACTTAAATTAATTGTTGACCTACTTCATGAGGGTGGTTTAAAAAAAATGCATGAATTTATTAGTGATACTGCAGCATATGGCGATCTTGTGAGTGGACCAAAAATAATAGATGCTCATGTTCGTAAAAGAATGAAGGACATACTTAATGAGATTAAGGATGGAACATTTGCCGAAAATTGGATCAATGAAAATAATCAAAATCAAAATAATTTCAAAAGATTAATGAATGATGATTTAAATCATCCAATCGAAGAAGTTGGAAAAAAACTTAGAGGCCATATGGATTGGNTAGAAAATTAATTCTATTAAAAGCAAACTGCAAAAAAACAGCACGAGAATTACGTCATGGATAAAAATACTGTAAAGATATTTGACACAACATTAAGAGATGGAGANCAAGCTCCAGGGTGNAGNATGACTCTGAGAGAAAAATTAAGAATTTCTAAAGCTCTTTCTGATTTAAATGTTGATATTATAGAGGCTGGTTTTCCNGCGGCTTCNCCAGGTGATTTTAATGCAGTTAAAACCATTGCTGATGAAAACCGTGGTCCAATAATTTGCGGCCTCGCAAGATGCCATCCAGAGGATATAGAAAAAGCATATAAAGCCATAAAANGTGCTGAAAATCATCGTATTCATGTTTTTGTTGCAACAAGCGCCATTCATAGAGAATACAAACTTAAAATGGCAAAAGAAGAAATTATAAAAAGTGCTGTCAACTCAATAACACATGCTAGGGAACTTGTTGAGGATATTGAATTTTCCCCTGAAGATGCCTCTAGAACAGAATTATCTTTTTTAGCTGAAGTAGTTGAAGCTGCAATTGAAGCTGGAGCATCAACAGTAAATATACCAGATACTGTNGGATANACTGTTCCCTCAGAATTTAAAAAATTATTTGAATACCTCAAAAAAAATGTAAAAAGTATTGATGACATAACTTTAAGCGTGCACTGCCATGATGATCTTGGTATGTCGGTAGCAAATAGTCTAACAGCTGCTCGCTCNGGAGCTAGNCAAATAGAATGCACAATTAACGGNATCGGTGAAAGAGCAGGAAATTGTTCTCTTGAAGAAGTAGTTATGGCAATTAAAACTAGATCTGAGNTCTTTAACTTAAAAACAAATATAAAAACAAACCGTCTTTACCCNACTGCTAGATTAGTTGCTGGAATAACTGGCATGAACATTCCAAGGAATAAAGCTATTGTAGGTGAAAATGCATTCTCACATGAAGCGGGTATCCATCAGCATGGTATGCTTCAACATAGCTCAACTTATGAAATTATGCGTCCAGATGACGTCGGTATCAGTCAATCTAACCTTGTGTTAGGTAAACATAGTGGTAGACATGCTTTTAGAGAGCGTGTAACNGATTTAGGCTTTGATATTGATGAATTTGAAACAAATCGAGCGTTCAATGAATTCAAAAAATTAGCTGACTTNAAAAAAGATATGTATGACGGTGANATAGAAGCAATCATAATGAATGTTGATAGNTCATCCTCAGGTCCATGGGTATTAAAGTCAATGCAAGTTACCTCTGGTACAGAGCAATCTGCNTCAGCAAAAATTACGCTTATTGATGAAAATTCAAATGAAAAAACTGTTAAATCAAATGCATCTGGACCAATTGAAGCTGCTTTCAAAGCTTTAGAAANAGCAACTAATATCCAGTTAACATTGAAAAAATTCGACCTACATAGCGCGACCACTGGTGATGATGCTCAAGGTGAAGTAATTATTACTACTGAATTTGAAGGTAGGTCCTACCGTGGTCATGGGGTAAGTNTCGACATCGTTGAGGCTGGAAGTAGAGCTTATTTAGAAGTCATTAATAGAATATTAAGAAGACAAAGAAGCGGTGTTAAATCTACAAGTAAAAAGAAAATAAAAAAGAGCGCCAATATTATTTAAATAACTTTATATTGATTTAAAAATTCTNGTAACAGTATACACTTAGATAGTTTTAACATATCTGGAGAAATATAATGAGCGATAATAGCGGAAAATATATTTGGCACAATGGTCAGATGGTTCCGTGGGAAGAAGCGAAAGTTCATGTACTTGTTCATGCGCTTCATTATGGCTCATCTGTCTTTGAGGGAATTAGAGCATATAAGACTCCTGATGGAACAAAAATATTCCGGTTAACTGATCATCTCAAACGTTTATATAATTCGGCCAAAATTTATAGCATTGTAATTCCATATACACTTGATGTTCTTGTAGAATCATGTAAAGAAGTAGTTTTATTAAATAAACTTACTGCTGATGTATATATTCGTCCAATAGCATTTAGAGGGTTAGGCGATATCGGGTTAGCACCAAAATCAGATCATCCTGTTGAAGTAGCTATTGCCGCTATAGCTTGGGAACCATATTTAGGTTCAGAAAGCCTAGAACAAGGTGTAGATGTATGTATCTCAAGTTGGCAAAGAGTATCGCCAAATACTATACCAACAGGTGCTAAAGCTGGNGGTAATTATCTTTCCAGTACACTGATAAGNACAGAAGCAAACCGTTTAGGTTTTGCTGAGGGAATAGCCCTAACAACTGATGGAACAGTTAGCGAAGGAGCTGGAGAAAACATATTTATAGTACAGGATGGTGTATTAATAACACCTCCNTCTTCNGAATCTATATTGACAGGAATCACNCGTGATACTGTCATAAANATTTCAAANAAATTAAATATANCTCTNAAAGAACAANCTATAACAAGAGAAGCTCTNTATCTTGCGGATGAAGTATTNTTCACTGGTACTGCNGCCGAAATAACTCCTATCAGATCTATAGACAGAATAACAATAGGTGATGGCTCTAGAGGTTCAGTTACCCAAATGCTTCAAAAAGAATTTTTTGGATTATTTACTTTAGAAACAGCTGATGAACATGGCTGGCTTGAAGATATAGATAAAAAAAATAACTAAAATAATAACTTACAAAAAATTCTTAATGAGCTCATCAACTAAAAATACTCTGTTTGAAAAAGTTTGGACGCAACATCTTGTTGTTGATGAAACCATGAATACGCCAGCAATACTTTATATTGACTTACATTTAATTCATGAAGTCACGAGCCCTCAAGCTTTTGCAGTACTAAAACAAAATAATATCTCTGTCAGTCGAACAGATCTATCATTGGCAACAATAGATCATTCGATCCCAACATTCCCAGTAAATAGTTTTAAAGATCTGCAAATCATAGTTGGGAAAGAAGCTTCAAAACAAATTCTCACCATGGAAGAGAATTGTCGTGACTTTGGAATTAAATTGCATGACTTTAAAAGTAAATCTCGAGGAATAGTTCACATTATTGGTCCAGAATTAGGAGTAACACAACCTGGTAAAACAATTGTTTGTGGTGATAGCCACACAAGTACTCATGGCGCTTTTGGATCTCTTGCGTTTGGAATTGGAACTACTGAAGTTGGACATGTTCTTGCTACACAATGCGTATTACAACGTAAGCCTAAAACATTTTTAGTATCAGTGTCTGGAAACCTCAGGCCAGGTGTAACTGCTAAAGACATTATCCTATCAATAATTGCTAAAATTGGTGTTTCTGGGGGAACTGGGCATGTAATAGAATATCGTGGCGACACCATATCATCGATGGATATGGAATCAAGAATGACAATATGCAATATGTCTATTGAAGCAGGTGCGCGAGCTGGGATGATAGCTCCTGATGACAACACTTATAACTATTTACATGATAAGCCATACTCACCTTCTGGAAGAAATTGGGATGAAGCTCTTGCGCGTTGGAGAACCCTTCCGAGTGATGAAGATGCAAACTTCGATAAAACTGTACATATAGATGCTAATCATGTAGGACCTATGGTGACATTTGGAACTAATCCAGGTATGGCAATTAGTATAAATGATCCTATACCCAATTCTAATGGTAATCAGAGTTTGAAAAAATCCCTTGAGTATATGAAATTAACTCCAGGAAAATTGTTAACTGAATCAAGTATTGATTTTGTTTTTGTTGGTAGTTGCACGAATTCACGAATCTCAGATTTAAAGCTGGTAGCAAAAATTTTAGATTCACGGAGAATTTCACCTAATGTAAAAATGATTATTGTTCCGGGATCGCAAAAAATTAAAGTTCAAGCAGAAACTCTGGGGTTAGATCAAATTTTTAAATCTGCTGGCGCTGAATGGCGTGAACCAGGTTGCTCGATGTGTATTGCCATGAATGGAGACATAGTTCCTCCAAATCAATTATGCGTTAGCACTAGTAACCGTAATTTTGAAGGGCGACAAGGAAAAGCATCTAGGACTATATTAGCGAGTCCAATGACAGCAGCTGCATCAGCTATTAAAGGTTCAATTGCTGATCCTAGAGACTTCTTAAGAGTTTAAGTATGAAAGCAATAACAAAAATTGTTTCAAAGACAGTGGTACTAAATATTTCTGATATTGACACTGATCAAATAATACCGGCGCGCTTCCTTACAACAACCACCTTAGATGGTCTTGGTAAATATTTATTTTATGATTGGCGATATAATTCTGATGGTACCGTTAATCCTGAATTCATTCTTAATGATGATAAAATTACAAATTGTCATATATTAGTTGCTGGGCATAATTTTGGTTGCGGTTCGTCGAGAGAACATGCTCCCTGGGCGCTTAAAGATTTTGGATTTCAAGCAATAATTAGCTCGAGAATTGCGGATATTTTTCGGAGTAATGCTTTAAAAAATGGTCTTATACCGATTGAAGTTAATGATGAAATTCTAAATAAATTATTAGCCAACCCGGGTATCAATTTATCAATTGATATTAAGACATCAATGCTGTATTTACCTGATAAGCAATCAGTAAAATATGAAATTGATCAATTTTCACATCACTGCCTTCTTGAAGGTATTAATGAATTAGGATTTATACAAAGTCATATTGAAAATATAAAAGATTACGAAGAAAATAGACCATGGAAGCCCTAATAACTCTATTGCCCGGAGATGGTATTGGTCCAGAAGTCACATCTTCCGGAAAAAAAATACTATCTACAATTGAAGAAATATATGATCATAAATTTTCTTATGAAGAGAAGCTCATTGGTGGATCAGCTATTGATGCTGGTCATCTTCCCTTACCAGAAGAAACGATAGCAAGTTGTAAGGAAAGTAACGCAATTATACTTGGTGCAGTTGGCGGTCCAAAATGGTCTGATCCAAATGCGAAAGTTCGACCTGAACAAGGTTTGCTAGGCCTTAGAGAAACATTGAAGGTTTTTGCAAATATTAGACCCGTAAAGGTGATGCCAGAATTAATTTCTGCCTCTCCGTTAAAAAAAGAATTACTAGAGAACGTTGATCTAGTTGTTATTCGAGAACTAACTGGTGGAATATATTTTGGTGAAAAATATAAAGATGATAATCATGCCAGTGACTTATGCATTTATCATGATTATGAGGTAGATAGAATCGTTCGCCTAGCAAGCAACATAGCTATGACCAGAAGAAAAAAGCTTGCTTCTATAGACAAAGCAAACGTCTTAGAAACATCTCGATTTTGGCGAAACAGAACGAACAATATAGTTACAACGGAATTTCCTGACATTGATCTTGAACATATACTTGTTGATGCGGCTGCAATGTATTTGATAAGTAAACCATCAGAATTTGATGTTATCGTCACTGAGAATATGTTTGGTGATATTTTAACGGATGAAGCATCAATGTTGGCAGGCTCAATGGGTATGCTTCCTTCTGCATCAATTGGTGAAGGAGTAAAAGGTCTATACGAACCTATTCATGGATCTGCACCAGATATCGCAGGACAAGGAGTTGCCAATCCATGCGGCATGATATTAAGTATTGCATTACTTCTTCGATATAGTTTGAAACTAGAAGATGAAGCATCTTTTCTTGAAAAGTCTGTTGAGAATGTTATATCAGCTGGAGCACGTACAAAAGATATAGCAACAGCAGGTCAAGTTGTCCTTAATACAGAAGAAATGACAAATTGTATTATTCGTGATTTAAAAAAAAATAATTCTTAAAAGAGATAATGTATGAGCATAGATAAACTTGCTAGATCTAAAATTCTTAAATTACCTACTATTAATGCGCCTGAAGCAAGTGAAGAGATGATTCGACTAAACGCAAATGAATCACCACGATCATTATGGGAAAACAATGAATCATTGGATCTGAATCGATACCCAAGTGTACGCCCTACCAAACTATTTCAACATATGGCCAAGTTTTATAACGTAGATCCAGATAATGTACTAGCAATACGAGGTAGCACAGAAGGTATTGACATAATTATTAGAACCTTCTGCGAACCAACAAAAGATAATATTATTTCCTCATCGCCTACATTTGACATGTATCAGTTTTTTTCCGAAATTCATTCAGTCGACCCTATAGATGTCCCTTTGAAGCATGACGATAATTTTCAATTAGAAATTGACGAAGTATTTGATGCTATAAATGATCGTACAAAAGTTATTTTTATAACCACGCCTAATAACCCAACTGCGACATTAGTTCCATATGACAATATTATGAAGCTTTTAGAAAATCAAAAGAATAAATCAATCATAGTAGTTGACGAAGCCTACATCGAATTTAGTAATTCGCCATCTATGATTAATCAAATTAATAACTTTGAAAATCTAATTATAATGCGAACACTGTCTAAAGCATTTGCGCTCGCAGGTGCTCGATGCGGTGCACTTATTGGATCTCAAAGAACCATTGAACTCTTAAAAAAAGTTGTCATGCCTTTTACATTTTCGACAGTAATATCACAAAAAATTGTCCAGATATTATCAAGCAACTATCGCGAAAAAACTGAAAACCATATACAACAAACAATAAATGAAAGGGAGCGAGTAATATCAACGCTCAATCAATTGGAAAACGTTGAAAAGATCTGGCCAAGTTCAGCTAACTTTTTTCTTGTAAGATTTAAAGATACAACTCCCATTTATAATGCTTTTAAAGAAAATCATATTCTTGTTAGAGCCTTTCAAGATGAACCAGAATTAAAAAATTGTGCACGAATTACCATCGGAACTCACGATGAAAATAACATTCTTTTGGAAGCTATTAAGCACTCCTGAAAATTATAAAATGATTTCAATAGGTAACTCTCTAAGATTGTAGTGCGATGACATAGAGCTTCCGTAAGCACCGACATTGGCAATCAATATTACATCGTCCTCTCGTGATCCTTTTTTAAATCGATGCATACCAAAACTATCACCAGATTCACAAATAGGGCCAACGATTTCAACCAGTTCTGTGACAGTATTATCATAGTATCGAGTAAGATTAATAATCTCATGATGGGCATCATACAATGCAGGACGAATCAAGGTGTTCATTCCTGTTCCGACACCAATAAATTTTTTATCTCCTTTATTTTTCATCTGTGTAATATGAGTGAGAAGAATGCCTGATTCAGCTACAAGAT
>PBBK01000028.1 GCA_002717685.1 Gammaproteobacteria bacterium
CGAAATCCCAGAGTCAATTCCTTTAAAAGGCTTTGGTGATCTACTTGGAAAAGACGGAGTCTATGACAACAAGCACTCTATAAGAGTCTCTTGGGATAAAGGGCCATATAGAGTTAGCTTAACTGGACTTAAGAAAGGTTCATTTGAACAAACTTCATTAGGTTTAAAAGATGGCGTAGCTTACGTTGTTCCAAGTATGACAACATTGAATCTAACAATGTCTTATGACTTTGATGTAAGAGGCAATAANGCAANANTTAGATTTGCTGTAAAAAATCTTGAGGATGAAAGAGCTCCTACAGCAGANAGATATTATGGATACTATGCTGATGCTCATTCAGATTATGGAAGGTACTACTATGTTGATTTCACTGTAAAAATGAAATAAACCTTAAATATTTAAAAGGGAGCANTTGCTCCCTTTTTTATTTAAAATCTGAATAGATGTCACTTCTAAAAGAAAACTTTGGATTCCTTCTTGGAGCANTANCTGCACTTTTAGTCATTCTGCTTCCTACTCCAGAAAACTTATCCCCTGAAGGACATAAAACTGCTGCCCTTTTCCTGTTAATGGGAATTTGGTGGGCCACTGAAGCTGTTCCTGTTGCCGTAACAGCTCTAGTTCCTTTGGCTTTATTTCCCCTTTTAGGAATTGTAGATATTCAAAGTGCCGCAAATCCTTATGCAAATAAAACCATTTATCTTTTCTTTGGAGGTTTTCTTATAGCAACTGCTATCCAAAAATGGGATTTACATAAAAGAATAGCCTTNGTGGTACTAGATTTTGCAGGTTCTAACGGAGCTTCTTTAGTTGGAGGGTTTATGCTCACAGCAGCTCTGATAAGCATGTGGGTAATGAATACTGCAACTACAATAATGCTATTACCAATTGGTTTGGCAGTAATTACTGTTGTTAAAGATACAGTTACAGATTTATCGGATAAAGAGATGGGTAATTTTCAACTTGCTTTACTTTTGGGTATAGCTTACGGAGCTACTATTGGTGGAATGTCTACTTTGATAGGCACCGGACCTAATGGCATGTTAGCGGCATTCATGTCTGATAATTATAATTTAGACATTAGCTTCACTAATTGGATGATGGTAGGNATTCCATTAAGTGCAACCATGTTACCAATTAGTTGGCTAGTCCTTACAAAAATTATCTTTCCTATATCCTTTGAGACTTCTCAAGAAACAAAAAAACTCTTGGCCGATTTAAAAAATGAATTAGGAGAGTTCAATGGCCCTGAAGTTAAAGTTTTTTATGTTTTTATTATTACAGCTTTAGCATGGATGTTTAGAAGCATCCTAGATAATCTACCTGGGCTAGAATATTTATCTGATGCAGGTATAGCCATGATATCAGCATTAGTGCTTTTTCTATTACCAAGTGGTAAATCTAAAAAAGGAGCCTTGTTAGAGTGGAAGGATGCTCAAAAAAATGTTCCCTGGGGTCTGCTTGTACTGTTTGGAGGCGGGTTAAGTCTTGCTAATGCTGTTCAAAGTTCTGGGCTTGCAGTATGGCTAGGAAGCCTTATTCCAGGTGGAATCAGTACTGTTTTAATAATAGTTCTAGTTGTTACTCTCATCATCTTTTTAACTGAACTAACTTCTAATATGGCTACTACAGCAACTTTCATGCCCGTAGTCGCTGCTATAGCCATTCANTCTAACTTTAACCCACTACTAGTAACTGCAGCAGTAGCTATTGCTGCCAGTTGTGCTTTCATGCTTCCAGTTGCCACCCCACCAAATGCGATAGTTTTTGGCTCTGGTCTCATTAAGGTACCTCAAATGGCAAGAGCAGGTTTCTTGTTAAATTTAATTGGAGTTTTTCTGGTTTCTCTTGTAGCTGTATTCCTTGTTCCCATGTTCCTATTGTGATTTATTCACCTTTTGCTTTTGCTCCAGGTCTTCTAGTGTCTGAAACACCATATAAATAACCTTCTTTTATGAAAATAGCTTGAACACTTCCCATGGTAGTTGAAGATTTTAAAACATGCCCCTTAGTCCTAAGGATAGATAGGGTGTCTGGGCTAAAACCAGTCTCCATCTCTAANTTTCCTTTTACTCTTTGATTTATCCTTGGAGATATTACAGCTTCTCCAAACCCAAGTTTATGATCAATGATGTTAGAAATAACTTGGGTTATGATATTGGGAATTCTACCCCCTCCAGGTGAACCCAAAATCATTTGTAAATTTCCTTCTGGATTAAATACTAAAGTAGGAGTTTGAGTGCTTATCATTCTTTTTCCGGACTCTAGTTTGTTGGCTTCACTTGTGCTCAAAGATACCTCTTCAGACTTAGAATACAAATGAGAAAAATTTCTCATCTGATTATTTAAAAGAAACCCACCCTTAGGTACAGTAACCCCAGATCCAAAAGAAGAGCCCAGAGTATATGTATTTGCAACAGCATTACCCTCTGAATCGACTATAGAGAAATGGGTGGTGTCTTTGCTTTCATCAAGTTGAATACCTTTACCAGGAGAAATTTCATCTGGAGGAGTTTTTTGAGATAAATTAATAGAATTTGCTCTTTTTTTAGCATAATTTTTATCCAGCAAACTNTTTACTGGGACTTGATAAAAGTCTGGATCGCCATGGAAACGAGTCCTATCTGCGTAAGCCCTAATCATAGATTCAGAGAGGATATGAAGAGAGGAAGCCGAATTNTGACCAAGCNCTGAAAGATTAAAATTCTCTAAAATATTTAAGGTTTGTAATAAGACAAGGCCACCGCTAGCCGCAGGAGGCATTGAAACAACCCTGTATCCTCTATAACTAGTTTCAATAGGTGTTCTACTTTTTGCTTTGTAANTAGCTAGATCATCTTTCCTTATAAGACCTCCATTAAGCTTAGCATCTTTTACAATCCATTCTGCAATCTCCCCACTGTAGAAAGCTTTTTTCCCCTTACGGCTAATTAAAGATAAAGTTTTTGCTAGATTAGGTTGTCTAAAAAGAGAGTCTACTGGTAACGGTTTATTAGAATTAATGTAAAATTTCTTCTTAGAAACTTTATTTGCTTGCAAGTGATCTTTTGCCCATTTTAGTGCGTAATTCAAATCATAAGANACTTTAAAACCCTTTTTTGCAAGATCAATAGATGGNTTTAGTACTTTCTTTAGAGGTAACTTCCCGTGTTCTTTGTGTGCTTTAATAAGGCCAGCAACAGTTCCTGGAACAGCATTTACAATGTTGCCAAATCTTTTAACACCTGAATTTGTTAAGTACATTTCGCTTTTAGCTAAATTAGGTGCTGCAGACCTATAATCTATTGAGTGAACTTTATTTGAATCGGCTTTATAAATTAACATAAAACCACCCCCTCCAAGATTGCCTGCTCTAGGTAAAGTTACAGCCAAGGAAAATCCCACAGCAACAGCTGCATCAATAGCGTTTCCTCCTTGTTGAAGGATTTCATAACCAACATCCGTAGCTAAAGAATTTTGACTTACTACCATGTAGTTCTTNGCTTTCTCAGGATGAACTCTGTGGTCGTAATCTAAAGTGGTTTGAGTAAATAAGTTATTATTTAATAAAATTATTAAAAAAAGAGTGAATAANCCTTTTTTATACATTAATTATTAAGGGCTAACAGCTACTGCCCCTGAATTAGGACGTCTTGAATCAGCAGCTCCGTAGAAATATTCCCCTTCATATAAGATGGCTTGAACACTGCCCATTGCTCTTGTTTGAAGAAGGTTATGACCTTTCTTCTCAAGAATCTTAAGTGTATCCACACTGAAACCTTTTTCTGAAAATAAAATATCGGGAGACCATTGATGATGGAGTCTTGGACTAGAAACAGCTTCTGCGATATTCATTTTATGATCTATGACATTAATGATAACTTGGAGAACAGCCGTAATAATTCTTGGTCCGCCCGGACTTCCAAGAATTAGAAGGGGCTCTTCCCCCTTAAAAACCATTGTCGGAGTCATAGAACTTAAAGGTCTTTTGTTTGCTTCAATTGCATTGGCTTCAGCTCCAACCAGTCCAAATTGATTCGGGACTCCTGGCTTAGAGGAGAAATCATCCATCTCATTATTCATAAGAATACCTGTACCAGGAATAACAATTCCTGATCCAAAAGAGGAATTAAGAGTATAAGTATTTGAAACTGCATTTCCTGCTTCATCCATAACTGAAAAATGAGTAGTATCNGGACTTTCGTATCTAAATGGATCTCCTCCTTTGATTTGCTTTGAGGGAGTAGCTCTAAATGACTTTATGGTTTTATTTAACTCTTTGGCATAAGANTTGCTTAACAGGCCTTCTTCAGGAACATATACAAAATCACTATCACCCAAAAACTTACTCCTATCTGCAAAAGCACGTTTCATAACTTCTGCNAAGAGGTGAATAGACTCNCTGCTACCAAAACCCATTTTTTCTAAAGGGAATTCTTCCAACATATTAAGCATCTGTATTAAATGTATTCCTCCGGAACTGCTAGGTGGCATTGAAATTATTTTGTACCCCCTATAAGTACCTTCAACGGGCTTTCTTACTGCAACAGAATAATTCTCCAAATCATCTTGAGTGATAAGACCCCCTCCATTTTCCATTGCTGTAATAATTTTGTTTGCTATTTCTCCAGTGTAAAAGGCTCTGGGTCCATCTTCCCTAAGTTCTNTAAGGCTTAATGCTAGATCAGGTAATTTTATAATTTCGCCTGGAAGATAGGGAGTNGCCTCTTCTTTGTAGTATGCTTTTGCAGTTGCANTGTTATTTGTTAATTTTCCCTTATAAATTTCCAGTATATTTGCAAAATCATGAGAAACTTCAAATCCTTCTTCAGCTAGTTTAATTGCAGGATCTATGACTTCAGCCCAAGAAAGACTGCCATAATTTTCTAAAGCATATGCTAAACCGGCAACTGTGCCTGGAACTCCAGCAGATAAAAGTGAATTACGAGCTTTATTTTCATCGTAGTTTCCAAGTGCATCGAGAAACATATCTCTAGTAGATTTCCCAGGAGCTCTTTCTCTATAATCTATAACTAAAGTTTTTTCTTTATTAGCCAAATGAATGACCATAAAGCCGCCTCCCCCAAGATTTCCTGCTCTAGGCAGCACTACTGAAAGAGCTAAGGCAGTTGCTACCGCAGCATCTACTGCATTTCCACCTCTCCTTAATATATCTGATCCAACTTGACTGGCTACTCTTCTCTGGCTGACTACCATCCCCTCCTTTCCAATTTCAGGATGATAGATTGAGTTGTAATCAATTAAAGGAACCGATTCTTTTTGCCCTAAAGCATTCAAGCTAATAAATAGAGCTACTAATAAAGAAACATTCTTTTTTATCATACTGCTAATCCTCAAAAGCTCGATATACAAGGGTTCTATATTTATAACCTATCCAATGAGGATTTAGTTATAAATGAATCATTGTGTTAATTATAAACAAATTGGGTTCAATTTAATTTAGAATCTTGACCAGTATAAAACTTATGTCAAGATATCTAATATGGAATTAAATTTGTCAGATAAGATAGCTTTAGTCACTGCAGCAAGTCAAGGACTGGGAAAGGCTGCAGCAATTGAATTAGCGAAAGAGGGGTGCAATTTAATCATTTGTTCCTCGAACAAAAGAAAAATAGAAGAATCAGCCAGGGATATTGAAAAAATATCTAATGACAAGGTGACGGCTGTTACAACTGATCTTAGAGATAGTAAGCAGATAGACCTTCTATTTAATCAAATAAATTCAGAATATGGCGGTGTTGACATAGTTGTAAATAATGCAGGTGGGCCTCCAATCTCAACTTTTGACAGTGTATCTGATGAAGATTGGCAAAAAGCTTTCGAACTAACCATGATGTCAGCTTTAAGAGTCTCTAGATTAGCTTTACCTCACATGAAAGAACAACAATGGGGAAGAATAATAAATATCTCATCCTATTCAGTTAAGACACCTGTCACTGGTTTGTTCATATCTAACAGCATAAGGTTAGGAGTTTTGGGTTGGGCTAAAGCCCTTTCAGATGAAGTAGCAAAAAATGGAATAACTGTTAACACGGTTTGTCCAGGCTCCACAAGGACTGAGAGAATTGAACAACTAATATCAAACAACGCTAAAAAATTTGGGAAAAGCAGCAAAGAAGCAGAAGAAGCTATATCTACTAGTATTCCTATGGGCAGAATTGGAGAACCTGAAGAACTTGCAGCTTTAATAACTTTTCTGGCATCAGAAAAATCTTCCTACATGACGGGATTAGCTATCCAAGTAGATGGGGGAGCTACAAGAGAATACTATTAAGCATCAAGGCAGATATTCTTGAAACATCGTATCTAACTTGCTGAATTCCTTTTTTCTAAATTTTAAAAAAAGAAAGACTAAAGATGAAAAAACACCTGCAATAATGACTGGGGTTAAAAAATAACCTATATAAAAATATATATCCTGATTTACAGGTATGCCACCACCATACAACTGCATACCCATAGCTACCGATAAAAGGATTATAAAACATAATTGAACCTTCTTTCTTCTAACCTTATAAACAGAACTGTCTCTGATAAGCTGTTCCAAAGAGAATTTATGCTCCTCTCCCTCTATTTTTACAGTTAATTCGCCTTCTGTGTAATACCAATGCATAATAATTACTTCATTAACTCAAACTAAAATAGATTTCTTAAAAGAACAATGTACATCACACCATCTCATCCTTTCAATAAAAATAATATATTTAATAATAAGTAAAGGAAGAATAAAAAAGTTCTATACTTTAAAGCTATTAGAATAAAAAAGGTTCAAATTATGGGAAAACTTAGTAATAAAGTGGCAATAGTTACAGGTGCTGCAAGGGGAATTGGAGCTGCTATAGCAAAAAAATTCCAAGATGAAGGGGCGAACGTAGTGCTGACAGACATTCTTGAAGAAGAATTAAAAAAAACTGGTAACTCTATGTCTGGCGATAACTTATATTTAAAACACGATGTATCTAAAAATCAAGACTGGGTCAATGTTGTTAACAGGACTATAAAAAAATATAAGAAAATAGATATTTTAGTGAATAATGCTGGAAGACTTTTGTTTCAAACTTTATTGGAGACCTCTGAAAAAGAATTTAAAGAAGTTCATGAAGTAAATGTATTGGGCGTCTTTTTAGGCATGAAAAATATTGGACATGAAATGGTTCAATCAAAGTCAGGATCAATTATCAACATTGCTTCATCTTCTGGTATAGAAGGTTCTAATGGTCTTCTTGCGTATACAGGTTCCAAATTTGCTATAAGAGGAATGAGTAAAGTTGCAGCTTTAGAATTAGGTCCCCTAGGAGTCAGGGTAAATTCTGTCTATCCAGCGGGCATGAATACCGTTATGGGTAATCCAGGAAATTTACCACAAGAGCAAGCTGACGAAGCCTTTAAGCAGTTTCCAGCTCAAAGAATTGGTCACCCAACAGAAGTCGCTAATGCTGTAACCTTCTTAGCTTCTGATGAAAGCAGTTACTGCATGGGAACAGAGTTATTAGTAGATGGCGGAATGACCTCGGGTAGATATTATTTTAATGCACCAGGTGCACCTAAGATAGATTAATTAGCTAATTATTCTAAGAAAATTAAATTACTGGCCTGCATTTCATCTGGCTTTAGTTCCTTGGTCTTAATTTGCTTAAATTCTTCAAAATTACCTAAGACTATCTGCCAAACATTTATTTTATCTTGTCCTTCAATCTGAATAGGGTAAGGACTAAATCCCATTGGAGCAATAGAAAATCCGTATTTGGAATGTCCAAAAAGATGACGATCTACAAAATCTAAATAGTCATGTAAATTTTCTAAAGTGACCATATCAAAGAAAGCAACTGCACCATCTGTGCTCTCATCCATGCTTATACGTTTAAGCATTTCTGCAGGAAATAAACCCCCAGTATATCTGGCATTAATTTCAGTAATTAAAATATCATCCCCTTTTATGAAGAAGTCTATTCCACAATTTAAACCTTCTGGACACGAATAGCCCATCTCTCTTGCATACTCTCCAACTTTTATCAAAATCTCTTGTTGGGAATCTATTAAAGCAAGATTCGCATTGAGGTAATTTCCTACCCAAAGCCCCTGGCTAAAAAGAATCTTTCTTGTGTTTGCTATTTTTATTGTCGAATCAGAAATTAGAAGATCTACAGTCATCTCAGTCCATTTAGAATGGTCTAATTTTCTTTGTAAAACCAACTCTAAGTCATCTGAATACTCTTTAAGGTATTCTCTTGCAGACATGATTGAATCAACAGAAGTGACATTTCTTGCCCCGGACAAACCCATGACTTTAAGCATAACTTCAGGTCCATAATTATTTAAGAATTCTGTAACATTTAAATTCTCCAATTCACTTTTCTTACAAACCAATGTTTCTGGAACAGGTATGCCAACTTTTGAGGCATTACGAGCTAAATGCATTTTAGAGTTTATTTTTTGACTCATAGATAATGCATTTGCATCTGTGTGCAAGATCTGATTTGACCTGCTAAGTAAATGTATTGCCACTAACTCTATGTCCCCTCTTTCCTCTTCTACTCTGTCATAATAAGAATCCATCGGGTAATATTTGGCAGTTTCTAGAGGAACCGGCTCTATCCCAATTTTGGTAAAAAAAGCGTGATATCTTTTAAGAACTTCCTGCCAATTATCTTTTCTAAATTCTTCATAGAAAGAAGTCATGTCGGATGCTTTTCCCATGTAAAGAGAAGCAACTTGAAGAGTACACATTAAATTTTTATTTTCTGCATCGTCTGCAAGTTGTTTTGGAGTAAGGTCTTCTCTTAAGAAATGAAGCTCTAAATCATCAGCAGATAGAGCAAAAAAGACCGGGGAGGTCTGATTAGGAAAGAAAGAGCCTATTTTCAAAATTTTTCTCCAAAAAACATCAAATAATGATGGCGGACCGGACGAGACTCGAACTCGCGACCTCTGCCGTGACAGGGCAGCGTTCTAACCAAACTGAACTACCGGTCCTTGAACAAAAAAGCATTATACCTTTCTTAAAGAAACTCTATAGAATTTCTAGCCGTTAAATGAGTTTTTCAATTACCTTCATAAAAAGTCAAAAATTCTTACTCTGTAATGTTTTATTCAGCTATTTATCAGTCATAATGTAATTCTATTTTTAGGAATGAGTATGAAGCTAAAATATTTAAGTCTTTCAAAAATTTTTATTTTCTTCTTTTGCTCTATTGCTCTAAGTCATGGACAAGTAAATTTACCTCAAGAAAATGCTTCTCTTTTAAAAAAACAACATTTCCCGAATACTGAGAATTTCCTTACTTTAGTATCTGATCTTCACACACATTCTGTTTTTTCTGATGGGCATGTTTGGCCAAATATTAGGGTAGCTGAAGCGCTAAATGATGGAACACAAGTTCTTGCTATAACTGAACATATTGAATTTCAACCACACTTAAAGGATTTACCTCACGAAGACAGGAATAGATCTTACGAAGAGGCAAAATTAGCAGCCAAAGAAAAAGATCTTATAGTCATTAATGGAGCAGAAATAACCAGGGATATGCCCACTGGGCATATCAATGCAATATTTGTTGAAGATGTAAATAAGCTCTACAAAATAGATAAAAGTAGAAAAGCAGAAGCAGAAAAAAAAGTTAAAGAAATACTTAAGGAGGGAACGTGGAAGATTGATATAGATGTGCTAAATAAATATGCTCTCACCAGCATGTGGCCTTCTAAAAAATCTATAAAAGCAGCTAACAAACAGGGGGCTTTCTTGTTTTGGAATCACCCAATGTGGACCATTCAGGCTGATGATGGAATAGCAAGTCTTAGTGATTTCCATAAAGAAATGATCCAAATGAATCTTTTGCATGGAATTGAAATAGTAAATGGTAATTCATACTCGGAAGAAGCTTTTCAAATTGCCATTGATAATGATTTAACTTTAATTGGAACCTCAGATGTACATAACCTAATTGAGTGGGATTATCTAAACTCTGGAGGTCACAGACCATCAACCATCATCCTTGCTAAAAATAAAAATAAAAATTCAATTAGAAACTCCCTTAAATCAGGAAGAACTATAATATGGTTTAAAAATTCATTGATAGGTCTAAAAAAGAACTTGTTACCATTACTAGAAGCAAGCTTATTTATCTCACAAGCAGAGTACTTACCCAACTCTAATATTCTTAAAGTTAAAATAGAAAATAAATGTGGGATTGATTTTAAACTTTTAAATAAATCAAAATATTCCTTCCAAGATAAAACCGATTTAACAGAAATCCCTGCTCATTCAAGTGCAGTTGTAGAAATCAAGACTTTAAAGAAACTAACCTCTATTAATCTTGATGTAGTGATTCTTAACGCGCTAGTTTCACCAAAAGAAAATGCTAAAATTAACTTGAGTTATAACTTATGAATAAAGCTCTATAAAAAAATGAGGAAAATAAAGTTTTGCCTTAAAAGGAAGTTATCTCTTTTAAGTATAAATTTTCTTTTAATTTTTCTTGTTAATCCGCTAGAAGCAAATACACAGAAATATCAAACTCAATTTGAAGAAATTGCTCTGGAAATTTGGAATTACGCAGAATTAGGATATAAGGAATACAAGAGCTCAGAGTTATTACAAAAAAGTTTAGAAAAAGAAGGATTCCTCATAAGAAAAGAAGCAGCTGGAATACCCACTGCCTTTATAGCTGAGTTTGGAAAAGGATATCCTGTTATAGGGATTCTGGGAGAATTCGATGCCCTTCCAGGTATAAATCAAAGCACTTCACCTTTTAGAGAAGAGTTAAAAAACAAAAGTTCTGGTCATGCGTGCGGACATCACTTATTTGGAGCTGCTTCTGCCTGGGCTTCTGTTGCTCTAAAAAATTGGCTTGGTAAAAATAACATAAAGGGAACTATAAGATTCTATGGAACCCCTGCTGAAGAAGGTGGTTCAGGAAAAGTCTACATGACAAGATCGGGTTTATTCGAAGACGTTGATGTAGTATTACATTGGCACCCTGGCAGCTCTAATCAAGCAGGAGCAAGGACTTCAAACGCCAATAAATCAGCAAAATTTACCTTCAAAGGTCTTTCTGCTCATGCGGCTAGTGCCCCGGATAAAGGCAGGTCAGCTTTGGACGGAGTTGAGTCTATGAATATCATGGTGAATATGATGCGAGAACACATACCTCAAGAATCTAGGATTCACTATGTTATTACCAAAGGGGGGCTCGCTCCAAATGTAATACCCGATACTGCTGAAGTTTATTATTACGTTAGAAATCCTGAAAAGGACATAGTTGAATCTTTATTTAAACGTGTTGTAAAAGCTGCTGAAGGAGCTGCATTAGGTACTGAAACTAATGTGACCTATGAGGTTATGCACGGTAATTATTCTTTGCTCCCTAATGAAACTCTGCAAAGATTAATCCATGAAAAACTTTTAAATAGGGGGGGAATAAAATTTTCCCAGAATGAAATTAAGTATGCTCAAACTATATATGACTCTTTAATTGAGCCAAGCCAAGAAGTTGGTGATCAAGAAAAAATACTTCCATATAAAATAACCCATGGATACGGCTCAACTGATGTAGGAGATGTAAGTTGGAATGTGCCAACTGGAGGGTTTAATACAGCAACTTGGGTTCCAGGAACTTCTGCACATTCTTGGCAAGCTATTGCTGCAGGGGGAACTTCTATTGGCCTTAAAGGAATGAAGTTAGCTGCAGAAGTTTTGTTTGATACCGGTAAGCATATTTATCTAAATAATTCAATTGTTGTAGAAGCCAATAAAGAACTAGAACTAAAGACTGGTAAGGATTTCTCTTACTATCCTTTGCTAGGAGATAGGGATCCTCCTCTTAAATATAGAGAAAATTAAAAATAAGTTATTCCTCTAGTGCAAAAATAAATTTTTGTGTTATTATTAATCTGCGAAACCAAAAACGGATTAGAAGGTGGCAACACCAATATAATAAAGTTAAAGTTTTTGAAGTAGAAGCGAGAGATAGAAAACATACTAACCAAAAACTCTCGCCCTGCGAACCAAAGGGAACAATTAGCCGTTCCCTTTTTTAATGCCTTAATCAAAACTTATCCTTTTTTTATCTTTATAAGTACTTAGAAGTCAGATGGACTAAAACTATTCAAAATAATACTAAGATAAGTACAGTAAATTTAGCTTTTTTTATTTTTAATATTCTTTAAAATCCACCCTCTTTACATATGACAAAAGACTTAGAATTAGGCTGGGAAGAATGGATTAATTTACCTTCTTTAAATGTTCCTGCAATTAAAGTAAAAATTGATACAGGCGCTCAAACATCTGCACTGCATGCAAAACATATAGAGATATTCAAAGTAAATAAAAAGAAACATGTAAGATTTGAAGTTTCTCCCCTTCCGGAAAAACCTAACCTAACTATCTCTTGCTCTGCTCCTCTACTGGATAAAAGGAAAGTTGTCAGTTCCAACGGAGAATCTGAGACTAGATTTATTATTAAAGCAACACTAATACTTGGGACAAAAGAATGGGAAGCAGAAATATCTTTGACTGACAGAGAATCTATGCAATTTAGAATGTTATTGGGAAGATCTGCTTTAGATCCTGAAATGATAGTACATCCAAGTGAGAGTTTTTTATTAGGTGGATTAGATAAAAGTATTTACAGAAAGAAAAAAATAAAGTCACTTAGATCCAGAAGAGCTCTAAGAATAGCCTTGTTAACTAGAGAGCCTAACAATTACTCCTCAAAAAAAATTAAATTGGCAGGTGAGGTTAGAGGTCATGAAGTGGAAGCCATTAATACAACCAGATGCTATCTAGATGTAGATATGGACAATCCTCAAATATATTACGAAGGAAGTCGCCTACCTAAATATGATGTTGTAATTCCTCGTGTAGGTACATCTATTACTTCTTATGGGTTGGCTGTTACTAGGCAGTTTCTATTAACTGGAGCCACTTCATTAAATGAACCTCAAGCCATAGCCAATTCCAGAGACAAATTAATGGCACACCAACTCCTAGCTTCAGCTGGAATTGACATACCCATAACTGGGTTTGCATCTTCTTCAAAAGATACAAAAGGCATCATTGATACAGTAGGTAGTACCCCTTTAATTATTAAATTAGCAGAATCTTCACAAGGTAGGGGTGTGATTCTAGCTGAAACAAAGAAAGCTGCAGAAACTGTTATAAGTGCATTTAGGGGTTTAAAAGCTAATTTTCTAGTACAAGAATTTATTGAAGAATCTAAAGGACAAGATATTAGATGTCTCGTGGTTGGAGGGAAAGTAATAGGCTCTATAAAAAGAAAGAATAAAGGTGGAGATTTTAGATCAAATATACATCAAGGGGGACTGGCTGAAAAAGTTAGCCTTTCTAGAAAAGAGAGATCAGTGGCAGTAAAAGCAGCCAAAGCTCTTGGCTTATCGGTAGCTGGAGTGGATATTCTTAGAAGTAAAAGAGGTCCATTAGTTTTAGAAGTAAATAGCTCCCCAGGAATACAAAGCTTAGATCAAACGCTTGAGATTAATGTAGCAGAACAAATAATTATTTTTTGTGAATCCCAAATTGGGATTAGGGGCTAAAGTTTTTAAAATCAGACAACTACCAATCCTAATTAATCTCAGAGAGATTTATTTCATCAGTTTCAACCGGTAAAACAACCCTAGTTCCATCATTCGATAAAACCCAATTTTTTCTTACTTGATTAACTCCTCTTGTGAATATTTTTTCTGTTATATAGCTCCTTGGAGCAGGTGTTAAATGGTAGAAGATTAACTGTCTGACTTCAGCCTTGTTAGCTATTTCTGCAGCTTCCACAAGGGTGGTATGGTATGTTTTTATATCTGCCATCAATTTTGCTCTTAAAGGAGCCCCATTCTCTAAGTTAAAGTTTTCTAAAATTGATACCATATGATTGGCTTGGGCTTCATGGAAAAGAACATCTACTCCTTTAGATATATCTATTACATTTTTAGAAAATGAGGTATCTCCTGTTATAACAATAGACCTTCCTTTGTAGTCAAAGCGGTAACCCAAAGCGGGCTTAACGGGTTCATGTATTACTTCGAAAGCAGTGACCTTAAGAGAGTCGTCATCAAGAATAATTGGATTATCTAGATCTATTGGATGAGGATTAAATCCAGCTACTGCAAGGGGAGCTATCTCCTCTCCATGATGTGCGTTTCTATATGAATAATCTAGCTTATAAGCTTCTTCAAAGCCCCTGGTCACTAACGAAACTCCTTGCGGTCCATACACATCAAGTTTTTTAGTTCTTCCTTCCATAAGCCAAGTAGCTTGATGTAAATCAGCAAGATCAGAAATATGATCAGAATGCAGGTGGGTAAGCAATACAGATTTAATCTTGTTGAATGGAATATTCCAGTTTCTAAGATTATTTGCACTTCCATCACCTATATCCACTATGAATATATCTTCTCCAGCTTTTACCATCACACATGTCTGTGCTCTTCCTGGACTTGGTATTGGTGACCTGGAACCGCAAACTGTTGCACTTAGAGAGTCCACTTCTGATTGTCTAGAGTCAGGCATGAGATTTTGTATAACAGATAACATTAACCTGTCCTGTACAGAAGGATTACTCAACCCAACCATCGTAGCAATGGCAATGATGCACACAGATACCAAAAGGTAAAATAAAAATTTTTTCACAACCTAACTATCTTTAAACGGCTCAGGTGTTTTCTCCAACAGGCAGAATTTGCATAAATTTAATGTTTTTTTATTTTCTATTTATGTATTTTCTGGGTCCTTAATATTTAGCACTGTGTGTGACCATTGAGGTTTCATATGTTTTTCTTTAAAAGATAAAGCCTAGTTAATAATACCAAAAATAGCAAAAAAACTAGTAAATAAAACTAAAATTGGCAAAAAATGTTCGAGAGTTATGTGCATACTATTACAGCCCTCTATGCCTTATGAAAAAACAAAAAGACTAATTCTTTTTGTTTTTCTATCTTTATATCCCCATCCATTTAGTGCATTATTATTGCATGGATATGTTCTCTTATTTTCTGGTCAGTGGTTTAGGGAGTGTTTGGCTAGGTTCCCAAATAATATGGATTGTTGGATTTCCGAGACAGTTAAAATCTCGTAAAATTGAGAGAACTGAGAAAATTA
>PBBK01000029.1 GCA_002717685.1 Gammaproteobacteria bacterium
ATATTGTATTTGCTTACCTGCTGGTCCTTTAATTAGACCATGATCAGATGTATAAGGTATTTGCTTAAGAGGTTTTCCGGTTCCTATCTTCTTACCAGTTAACGGATCATATATTATTTTTTTTGGCTCCTCCCAAGGTGGTATTATGGGTTTTTTGGGCCCCAATGGCGGTTTGATTTCGGGGCCTGTTCGCAGTCCTATAGGAATAGGAAGCACAGGAGGATCAACATATTCTGTGTCATCTGGGTCTATTTCTACTGTAGGTTCAACAGGCTTGGCTGGAATTACCTTAGGATGTTCATCCCACCTATACCTATCCGACCAGTGAGCTGTTGCATCTGCTTTTTTTAGCCTCACGGCTGTAGCAGGATCTACTTCATACGCCTGTCCTGTTGCAGGGTCTGTATATGTTTTTAATTCTTTGTCGCCGACAAGGGGGGTTACTTCGGTCAGATTGAATAGTTCGTCAATTTGCCGTTCATATAGTATTTCTTCCTTTTCGGTAAGACTGTATGTCATAATGCATGCCGCTACTTCACTAAACTAGTTACCAAATCTTCTTGTGCTGATCCAAAGATACGATTCATACCTTTTTTAACTCTAGGGTTAACAGATTCCATACCTATCAAATCCGCTGTTGGTTCTATGGCTTCTTCGCTACTTGGCTCATCTGTTGGATGAGGATTAACTTGCTCATATTCCATATAATGTTTAATAGAACCAAGATAATCTGCGGCTTTAGTAATTTTGGCTTGAACCCAAGGTTCTAAATTATCTGTATCGCCGATTAATTGATGAAGTTTAATTGCATATTGTGCAGTTTTATATAACTGCTCTTTTGCCATCCAGCCATCTTCATCGGATGCATCTAATACACCTTCTTTAAGTTTGTCATTTTTTTCATTTGTCATTGAATCACCTACTAATTTTCCTTTTGTGTAACCTTCTGGGCGTTTTGCTTGTGCAGGATAATCAGTTTCTGTTTTAACTTGAACACCTGTTTTAACGCCAACTGCTTTTTCTTTAACTTCTTTTGGAAACATTCCTACTTTATTGGCATCTGCACTAACTACTTTTTGCCGTCTAATCATTTTACCGTTGCCTAATGGAGTATTAACTGTAGCAACATTACCTGCACTTGTACTACCTGCAGAGGCAGTTTCTTTTATGTTTTCCATAGTACTACTATTTATGCTAATTTTTTGATCTGCGAGCAAATGGGCACCATTGCCTATTTCGATAACTGTTCTAACATTACCGGATTGCTGTAGATATGATCGTATGCTATATAAACCCATTTCACTATCGAAATTAGGTAATTCATTTATTTTTTCTTCAGGAAATATGTTAACAAATAACGTAGGATTACCTGAAGATCTTGGAGGTCTAAAAATAAAATTAACTTTTTCTAATTTTGTTTTTAGTGTTTCATCAAATTTTAAATTAGTAAACATAGGATTATTTGGATCTGCACCTAACATTACTATATCTATATCACTTCCAAGAGTTGCATGATGATGTAAGAATTTAAATGTTGCATCTAAAAAATTAAATTCTTGCTGTGGTGAGTTTACCGCAGTATTTAATGATTGTGCGGCTTCTGCATATGCACCTCGTAGAGCTTCTGATGGATCTTGGGCAAAGGCTTGTTGATTAATTTGAAAAACATTAAGCCCAAAAAATTCATTAAAATGTGTTTGTAAATCTATTCCTGCTTTTGTTTTTAATGCAGGTGTATTTAAACTTCTAGTAATCTGACCTACTTGTCTTGTGTTTGCTTTTACACTTAACAAATTAATTACAGTATTATCTACTTGTAATACTAAATCTGCTTTAGTGCCCTTTTGATCTTCTGTGCCTACGCCTCGTACTATTACTTTATTAGATGATTTATCTTCTTTTGGTAATTTTATTTTTTCTATTATAGGAGATTTACTGTTGATATAACTTATAGCACTTTGGAAAAATCCTCTAAATTCATTTGTGTCACCATCTCCTAATATAACTTTTTCTACATGATACATACTATTTTTGCGAACTCGTATATTAACATCTAATCTATCTGGTTCGCCATCTTCATATATAATTGGACTACCAAAAGTTAAACTACCATCGGCACTATTAATAGTACTTTCACTTATAATTTTAAGACAGTCGTCAAATGTAACTTCTTCTTTATTATGGTATAAAATTTTAGCAGTAACGGCCAATCCCATAAAAATTTCAGCAACATCACCTCTATTATAATTTTCTTTTACAGTTATTTTATCTATATCACCTAATTTAATAGACTCACCATTCTCTAATTTTAACGTAAATCCTTTAGGCATTCTGTTAGGATCTCCACCAGCAGATACTGTACGAAGTAACACTTTATCTCCGCCCTTAATTTGTCCTATTTGTTTAATCCAATCTTTAGGAATTCCTTCAGTACCAAATATTGCTTTATTAAGTTTTTTATATTGGTCACTTGCAATAACAACATGAGATCCGTTTGTTAATGTTACTGGATCTCCATTTTTAATTTTTGTAATTAAATCTCGATAATACCGCATATCACCGTATCGTACTTTTCTCAATTGAGCAAAAGTTAATGCGGCTTCAGTTAATTTATCTTTAATATATGCGTTTAAAATATTCATATTAATATTTATTGCTAATCCCATTGTAAAAGAGTTTGCTTACCATGTTCTGCTAAGAATTCTCTATTTGCCCAATGTTCGGGTTTAACATCATCTTTGTTTTGCCCCCAATAACCAACTGCGTGACCATTTTCACAAAGCCATTTGTTAACATTAGTCCAACCTCCGTACTCACCTTCAGCATTACAGTTAACCCAAACTTCGCCTAAAATTCTTCCAAACTTACCTCGGCTGTCTGATTCAGGACATCTAATTTCAATGTCAATATCATCTCTGTCAGACATAACTGCCCAATGTACCCATGATTTAAGTGCGGCCTTACTTAACAAGCCGTACACTTTTTCATTTAAACTTCTTGTTCTTGATTCAGGTGTATCAATGCCTAACATTCTTACACGATGTTTTACCATGACATCGAATCCTAAATCAAAAACACAATCTAATGTATCACCATCAACTACTTTTGTTACTGCTCCCACTCTATAAACAAATGGACAGCCAGTTTCGTCTTCTTTATAAATTGCCATATTTCTCCTCTAAGTTTTATGGTTGTTTTGTTTTATTCTCTTGCAGAAGATCTTTGCATTGGATGACCAGGAGATGCTAACTCAGCAAATCTAATTCTCAAGTCTGTTAGTTCTTTTTCCAAATCATCTAATTTTTTATAACCATCTGCAATATCTTTATTGATTTGTGGTATTTCTGAATCTTCTATTCTATGTTGTACTTTGTTTAACTCCATGACAGTTACGAATATCCATGATATACTTCCGACCAACGCTACCGTAACAAGTGGTAAGGCCGCCTTGAATAAAGAATGTTCTGCAATTGCTTGCATGGTTTGTACTGGCATCATTTGTCTCCTTATATTTGTTCTATTGACATAAAATGTATGTCTTCTGTTCCGTGTCCATGGAATTCTGTCCAAGTCTTCTTAGCATACTCTGCTTCTTCCATAGTCTTGAATACTGCTACACAATCTGTGTACAAAGCATCTAAAAATAATTCATTTATTTTAAATTTATATAACTTTGGATCTTTAAATAAAAACTGACAAGTTTCAAATACGCAATTCCACATGCCCCATCCAAACTTAAGAACTAATTCGTTCCAATGTCCGGGGTCTATTTCAAATGCTTGATTATCATATGTCATATCATACAAATCTATTTCTAATCCTTCGTGTCCGCTTCTAGTACGTAATGTTACATTCATACGAGATTCTGGTGTGCCCCATGCCTGCCTACCCACAAATGGTTGTAACGCTCGGGCACCAAAAGCCATTTGACTACTTAAATTATTTAAATAATTTTTATCATCATACTGCTTTGTATTTACTGCATCATTCCTAAATGATAAATGTTTTGTAAAGTCTGCATGAGCATTTTTAAATTTCTCAGTTGGCATTATAGGATTAAAATGGCTAACAAATAATTGTGCTACATTACTAATTGAACCTTTTTGTTTTTGTTTATTTTCAAAATAAAACCGTTTTAATTCCCGTAATGTTACTCCACCAACATCATAGTCAAATATTTTACTTTGAACTCGCCCTAAATCTACAGCAAATTTATAAACAAATTTTAAGTAATCTACTATTAAATTATAATTATCTACTTGTCCGGACAGATTATCAAACACACCACGCAATCCTCGCCACTCTAATGTTCCTTGATCATGCGGATTAAGTACATTATATTTGTTAAATATTCCCATTGCTAATTTATTAACTGTTTGATCATATGCATATTCTAGTTTATTTTCTTTTGCTGTAAGATGTTCCAATGATCCTTTAAATTGCTCAACGGATTCTCCTAAATCATTCAAACTTGCATATTCGTCATCATCATATTGTGGAATACCATTGTATTCTTTATATTTTTCAAACAAACCACTATCTAAAAAATAAATTGCAAACCAGGTAGCATCCATTCCACTTGTTTTAGTTAACATTCCTAACCCAAAATGAGCATGAAAGCCACAAGAACTATTTGTATATGCGCCGTTATCAAGAAATTCTTTTATAATTTTTGCTACTTTTTGAAAGTTAGGTGGTGTTGCTGTAAGCCTTGTTTTTGCACCATTCTCGTCTTTAATTAAACCTATATCAAATTCTGCACCAAAGTGAGTATCTGTGTCATCTGGATTTGCCGCAACACTTAGTTCTTCCATTCGAGCTAAACCATACTTGTCTACTATTCGTTGTATATTAGGATGCACTTCTATCAAGGTTCCGGGTTCCATATCACTAAACCTAGAACCAAATGATCTAGCACTGGGGACAACTATTTCTAATTCAAAACCTACAGTTATTTCACCAGCTACTGCTTCTTTTATTATTTCTTTTTCTTGCATGGTATTACCTAATGAAATACTGTATAGGGTTTACCTATTTCTTTATTTGGCCAATAGAAAATCTTAACAGTCATATCAGGTTTAGCATGAAAATTTTCCGTCGGATACTCGTCTGCTCGTGCTAAATTTTTTGCTTCTTTTTTTGTATGTGTCGCATACCCTGCTTTTATTAATGCTTCTTCTTCTTCTGGCGTGTACTTATGATACGCCCTATCTTGTACTTTGTCAAGAGCAGACTCTAAAGGATCATCTTCATAGTTTATATCATCTTGTTGCGAAGATCTATGATATTTTGTTTTAACTCGATGAGCCTGGGTACCTCTATTTAAAATACCTCCTGCTTCTGTAAGTTCAAAAAATCTCATTATGCAGTTGCCCGCCTATTTACAATACCAGCACGGCCACCTACAGCACTTACAGAGTTAGGTTTAAGTTTGGGCGGAGCGTCAATCCCTGCTCCTGCGACTGCTTTATGTTTAGCGGCCTTAGCAAGCCCTGGATCAACTTGTCCTGCTCCATAACCTACTTTGTTTTTTAATGCATCAGGTGTCGATGAATCAGGCGGAGCCTTTGAAAGCCATTGTCTGCCTTTATTCACTATTGGCCCACCAAATTTTTTCGTAAGTGCTTTTGCACCATGAGTTGCCGCTGTTCTTGCTCCGTGCCCTGCTATTGCACCTGCAATTGCTTTTCCTCCGGCTATAGCCAAAGGAATAAGCGGAAGTACTTCGTCTACCCGTTCTTTCTCATTTATTACTTCATTTATTTTCATTTAACCTCTCCATGATTAATGCTTGTTTGGTCAAGTATATCCTGCTTTACTTGTTATTGCGTGACATTGATCACCTGATAATCCTAACCTGGCACATACTTTGTGTAATTTTGCATGTGCTTTTTCGCTGTTTGTATTTGTTAATACTTGTGCTAAGTCAAATACTTTTCTTTTACCTTTTGGTCCACAATCTTCATTTATTGATTCGTTTGTTTCTTCTTTTAATCTATCGTATTTTTCTTTAAATTGTTCACCAGTATGTAGTTTTGGTGCATTATCTATATTAGTATTAAACTCTTGCATTGCTTTTAAGTTATCCCAATGGATATCCTCTTTCCAATCATCGTCCCATTCTTCGCCGCCTTCATGTGCTACTGCATAAGGTGTCCACCAATCCCAACCTAATTCATCATTGTGCTCGTCAATTGATGTTATCACATCTAGGACTTCTTCTATTGGCGCATTTATACTACATTTATTTTCTTCTAATTCTGGCCTACCAGGGGCTCTCATTTGAACTTCTAAATTAACATCTTTTGCACCATGCCCCATATAACCACTTGAAGAATTTTCTATTGTTCGTATTGCATGATTTAATAATGCTCCAATTATTCCTTCTGACCAACCAGTTTTAGATGCATCAAGTAATGAGGTATTAAGCCAATCGGAAAACTCTCCTCCATATTCTTGCATTGTATCCCATATACTATCCATTGGAGCACCATCAGAATAATGCACTAATTCATCTATTATTATTTGTTTTATTATTGGATCATTTTCTCCTATGATATAATTTGTACGTTCGCCCATATCATCTTCTTCTACCATGTCTATGGCTTGTTGTTCAAAATTATACTCATTAGCTATTCCCCACGCACCTCCTTCCATGGCGGCATTAAGCATATGTACATAAGGAGCATCCGAAAATTCTTTTTCTATTAATTGAAAAAAGTTGTCATATTCATCTGTTAATCGAACCATTTGTGTTCGTGTATCTCTACCTTGATTAGGCAATGGCTCAAAACGAGCACCGTCGCCCATTCTAGTATGAACTAACTCTGTTAATGTATCATCTATTCCTACCATTTGAACATATTTTCTTAAATTATCTCCCGATAATAATGGCTTTTTTTCGACTAGTTCTTTTGCATCATCTAAATCCCATACACTAAAATTACTTTCTGGCAAGTATCCGCCTCCCGCAATACCTTTAATTCTATCATCCATTATTAATGTTTTAATAACTTCGTGATATTTCTTTCTAGGTTTTTGGTTGCCGTAACCTTTCATTTCACCTAACATGCCTGTTTCTTGATTATATATAAATGTAAGATGGGGTATCCAATGTTCTCCTGATTCACTAGTTTTGTGTAGGTGTGGTGATCTATAACTAAAGATTGTATCATCTTCGTTATATGAAGCAGTATTACCACAATGACCCATTGAGCTACCTTCTTCTTGACAAAATTGTTTGTCTAAATTAAACCAAGCAGAGCCATCTGGAAATTTTATCATTGGTTTTAACGTATTTTCAGGTTGGTATTTGTAGTTAGGATGAAATATACTACGTTCTTCATCTTTAAGTTGTTGTAACCAATCGTCTTCTATATTCTTCCATTCTTCTAGTGCTTGTAATGGAGTCGTGGTTGGTTTGAGAGGCATTTCTCGTACTTTTTGTGAAACACCTTCTGTACCTAAAAAATGTACAAGGGCTACAACAAATTTATCTGCACTATTTTCAGGAAAAATACCTCGAGGTCGGTCGGGGGTTTGTTCCCAGTGAAGTTGTGCTTGTTTTGCTTTATTTTCTACTTTTTGAATTTCTTTATCTGTAAATATATTATTATGTTGCTCCAAAGATGCACGTTCAGGGCTATCTGCAGGATAAACTTGTGGAGAAACACTAGATAATCTTTTTGCAGTTAGTATAAAATGTAATTTAGTATCTAATACCCACCAAGTTAAAAGCCAAACCACTTTAGAATTGTCAACGGCACTATTCTCGTCCTCGCCTTTTCTAAGTCTATTTTTTGCCCAACTTGCGATTTTTTCAAATTCTTTTAGAAGATTATTATATGTTTCGGTACCGGGGCCATATTCAGGTTTGAGACCTTTTACAAGGCTATTGCGTAAATCATCTACAATACTTTCATTTAAAATAGCTTCTGCAATTCTCATTTTTTTAAATTCCTACATATTGGCATGCATTGCCGCCATATGTGCTTTATATTTTTTACTACCTTTAGGATGCGGACTGTCGCCTTCCTCAACAGGATCTCTCCATGTTGGAAATAATATATCCATGTCCCCTTCCCAATGTTTTATTCGTGCTTCTAACTCTTGTCGTAATCGTTCTCGTTCCTGTTCGTCTTCGGTAGCCTCCATTTCATCGTGCATCTTTTTAGCTTCAGGATCTTTCGAAAAAAGAGAAGCCAACTGATGGGCACCTAAACCTATACCTATACGTCTTAAAGGGTTTTTAACTGCAAATCTACCTAGTCCTGCCGCACCTCTACCTAGTCCTTTTGCACCTCGTAGTGCCGCACCTCCAAGGCCCATTCCAATTCTTGCGATGGCTGGTAAAAATTCTTTTAATTCTTCTTTTTCTGTTATAATTTCTTCTATTAACATTAAATATAACCACCTATTAAACTTCGAAATAATATATGTTTGCTTTCCATAGCATTAATCATATTAATTGTTTCTTGTTTTCTGTCTGCTTTAGATGTGCCTACTTCGCCCGATTTAATAGACACCATAGCATTGAACACACCTTTAACTCTATCTTTGCTTGTAGGGTGTTTTAAAGACGCTTGTACGTCAGGTAATAAGTCATCAAATGATTTAGTTAAATCATAATTTCGTAATAAACTAACCACATCATTCCAATTATTAGATTTCCACAATAATTCTCTAGTACCTTTTGCTTCTCTGCCTCTATGATCTTTATCATATGCTCGTAATTGTAATTCAATACCACTTAGATTAAATTCTAATACTTTTTTTGTTGACGGGATGCCTAAACCTATACTTGCAAATAATCTATCTACTGTTTTTGTTGCATTTGCTTCTTGAATAGCAGTTTTAACAAGACCCAATATAAGACCTTGTTTTTCAGCAGGCCAATCTAAAAAACTTTTTTTAAATGCACTTTCGTCTTTTGTTACTGCTACTATATTATCTATTTGAGCAGTTTTGCCTCCATCTGTTTGAGGAAATAAAATACTAACAAGTTCGCCTGCATTGTATGAACGTCTGCCTGCATACTTGTCACTTCGAAACGGTAAAATTTTATTTGCAGGTTGATTTTCTAAGTAGTTTTGTAATTCTTTTTTAATTGCCCGTTTGTCGTTGCCTTCTATGTGTACAATTAAATCTATGTCGCCGTGATCACTTTTACCTGCGGCTACTCCGCCAGTAATGTCTGCAGATATGAATCCAGGAAAACCCGATAATACCGAATCGATATAACTTTTTGCAGTTGAATTAACATGTTCACTGCTTATCCTGTCTCCACCTGCAACTCCGCTCATTTTTGTTTTTTCCTACGAATAACACCTGCAATACCACCCATAGGCATAGTTGGTTTAGGTTCTATTTCAGCACCGGCACCAGCAACAGCAGTTCCTGCATCAATGGGTTCCGGTCTTCTTATGTCTGCAACATTTAATCCACTTCGATTAGGATCAAGTATAGTTTTTGGTGGGTTATCAATAGGCATTGTGATTTGTGCTACTTGAGGTTCTTGTTTTGGCCAACCTTCTTGGCCGCCTCTTGCCATTACATCTTGCGCCGCTTTTCTTATAAACCCAGTATCAGATTTAAGGGCTCTTTTGTAATCTTCTATTCTGTCAAAATAAGGTCTGCCCATATTGTCATACCTTATGCCTGATCCCTCTGTTACTATTTCATATAATCTCATATTGTTTGATTCCTTGGATCTATACCTCTATTTGCCTGTGCATGTGCAAGAGCATCTCTTTGCACCGCTAGTTTCTGTTTATTAGTAACAGGTTTGCCAGATGCTTTTCTAACATCAAATCGCCTTTGTGTCATTCCAGAGGATACTTTGGTATCTGAAATCTCGGCAGGATCCATCCGGTGAACAACATGTTGTTTTTTCACCGGATCCCATTTAGTGGTTGTTGCTGTATCTGTACTTCTATTACCACGCATATCATGAGTACTTGCTCGTTGAGTGGTATCTACTTGAGAAGGAGTAAATTTTCTATCTGTAGATTTTGTATCTGTCCTAGATAAACTATCTCCTCTATCTAACACCGGTTCCCCCCAATTTTGAGCAGGTTTGCTTCTTTGCTGTTGGCTTACATACGAGCTACTTGTATCGTGTCCGGTTCCATGCTTTTGTCCCGAAGAGGACGTTTTTTTGGTGTATCTTTCACCCTGATGACCTCTCATTCCCATAGGCCCGTGTCCTTTCATCATTTGTGTTTTCTCAACATCTACACCTAATGTATTAGTTGCAGGATCGTACGTTTGAGACATTTGATTTCCGGGGCCGGCTCCTAACGAAGTATCCTTACTTCTCTTCCCATGCATTTGAGAAAAATGCTTTGGCATTATATCTTCTTGTACTATGTCATTTATTTTCATATGTATTTCCTAAGATTGCTGTTGTCTGGTAAAAACTTTCCTGTTAAACCAAACTCATCTTTATGTTGTATCCAGTACTCTTGTAAGTCATCTGGTATATCTACTCGTGTTCTATCTAGTATTTTTAAATAAATTTGCATTGTATTATCATACAATGGATGCCCTTTGATAGCATCATGTAACGTGTGGTAATTTTCTAATTGTTGTATTGATAAATTTAGTCCAAACAATTCATTTAATAGTGCTACTGTATCATCTGGTGTTCCGGCAACTACTTCACCAGTTGCTTTATCTTTAACACCCACTTTATGATCAAATGAATGGTTAGTTGCTTGGAACATTGCTAATATTAATTGTGTTCTATGTAACCCTTTTACATTAGAATCTTCAGGATAGTTTGCTGATGCATAACTAAATTTTAACCAATCTAAATTGCCGACCATCCAATCAATTTGAACCCCTATATTTAAATTGTTACCTTCTTCGTCGTATTGCGGAAACATTCCAAATGCATTACCAGGAGTAACTTTTTTGGGTTGCATATGTATATTTGGTGCATGTTCGTTAACATATTCACTAATTAAAACTAATGCGGTCTTCATGGCAACTTGTTCGTCAGTTGATGTTCTTGCTCGTTTTTTAAATTGATCAAATCGCATTACAAATTCGTCAGACTTAATATTCCATGCCTGCACAGTTTTGCTTGAGATGCCTTGAGGAAACAATTCTGTTGCATCAACTGCTAGATCTATATCGCCACTTGTGCTTTTAAGACCTACTGAACCAACAGGATGAAATTTATTAGGGGTAATGTCTGCTCGTGGAAACACTTGTTGCAACTCTACATAGTATCTATCTAATGTAGGTTGTATGTTTTCTTTAGCAATTCGTTCAGTGTTTTCACCAAAAACATTGCCGCCCTCTAATAATTCTGCGAAACGCATTATGTAATATCCCCAAATTGTTTCTTATGTCTATTTTGCCGGGCTAATTTATCGTATGCGGTAACAAGAGTTTCAAGTTTTCCTTGAAAAACAGGATTATCTTTACTGTATAACATTTTATATACTCGCCGTACATAAAAAGGATCTGCAGGTTCATCAATATCGGCGGTTGCTATAGTTTTAGCTAGGTCCATTAATTGTCTTGCGACCATACTTTGTAATGATTTAATATCATATGTTCCTCCGCTGGGGGGCCATATGTCTGTTTCAAAAGGATCCTTAGGATCTTCTGTAAGTCTATCTATTACTTCACGCATTTGTGCGGATTTGGTGCTCTCAGATTTCGGCATCATGGTACTCCATCTATATATGAATATTTATCGGTTTTGCGGAATGCAAAGGGTGATTCTAACTAATGATATTATTTTCTAACCCAACCTTGAGGATGATGTAAAGGAAAATCTAAACCATCTATTACTGAATGTATACATTTTCTACATATTAGATCTTTGTCGGCAGGCGTTTTGCCGTAAATTTGATCTCTTAAATGCGTTGCTTCTACTGTATTAAGTATATATTGTACACTATCTTTTGTCAAATCTCCTATAATATTTTTTTGATAATAATCCTGACAACATAAAAATACTTTCCCTTCATAGTTTACAGAAAAATTAGATTTCAAAACACCTTTAAGGCACGTATACATGTAGTCGTTGCCTTTATATGCTGTATCATATATGTCAGATTCATTTTTATTATTAATTTTAAGGTTACCACTTCTATTATTATGTGGCATAATGTACCAATCTACTTTAATAGGATGACTTGTCATAGATTCTAATTGATTTTTTACTTTTCCATTTAATACAATACCACCTTTGGGTTGTTTATGTACAGAAGCAAAAGTTTTTAATAAATTAAGCAAATTACTAAAAGTTTTTTTAAATTGAGCAGGAGGTAATCCATATGTAGCACACCATTCTTCTTCGTCGATGGTTGTCATATTGACTTCTATTTTTTGCACCACATGTTTATATTGGTATAAAAATGCAACTTTATCTTTGTCTAATTTGGTTCCATTAGTATGAAGTTGAAGATCTATTCTATATTTTTCTAAAAGTTTAATTCGCTCTTTAAAAAATTTATCTAGTAACGGTTCGCCATAATGATTTAAAACAACATAAAAATGTTTATATAATTTATTTGTTTTTCGTAGTTCTTTGCATATATGTTCGAATAACTCTAAACTCATTGTATTGGCGGGCAAAGGATCTTGACTTTGAGGACAGAAGGTGCACCTTGCATTACAATGACTGACTGTTTCTATATCTACATAATTTAACATGTTTAATCAAAAATTTCAGTTTCTACAAAATCTATACAATATTCTATTCTTTTTAAAATATTTTTACCATCAGCAACATAATTCATAATATGTTTGTGGGCTTTAAGTCCCATTAAATTACCAAATAATTCAATAAAAGATCGTATAGCATCATTCATATAACTTTGTTTATCTACCCAATTAATTCGAGGTTCGTGATCTACTTTTGTAAATTGGTTAGTTATTGAATCATAAAACATATTATTTCGTGATATCCAATTTACTTCTCCTATACTCAAATATGTTTCTTTTGGTTGATTATTCTTCCAAATTCTTTTACCTTCATCATTAAACCATTTTAAAGTTAAAAGCATTGAATTTAAAAATTCATCCAAAGTAAATGTCATTCTAGTTTCATTTAATAAAAAATTATATACATCTTCACCGGGTACTCGAGTTGATTTTAGTATCCACCAATGATCAGTAAGATATGTTGTTATTAAATTATTAGAAAAATATGCTTGACTAAAAAATTTGTCATTCTGTTTCCAATTCTCTTTGGAATCGTTTACATAAATTTTATAAAATTCGTCTTCATTTAAATCATGAATTACTACTTTTTGGGGTTCTGTGTTTTCTTTTAAATTTAATTTCGTTGATGCTGTTTTAATTATTTCAAATTTTTCTAATTTAAATTCTACTAAAAATTTATGTAAAAAATGTCCTTTTGGTAGATCTATTTCATTGTATGTAAAAACAACCTGTTTATCTAAATCAAAATTATAATAATTCATAATATTTCTTTATCAATAAACATTATACATTTATCTAAAATTTTCGGTAATTCTAATACAGAAAGAAAATTACAACCTGGAACTTGGCTCCAATTCCATAAATGTTTTGTTAATCTTTTAAATGCATACGCTAAGTATTGATCGCGAGTTAACCAATTAGATGGTTCTATATCTATATTTGTTGTATTATTGTTTTGTATATCATACACAAGATTGTTTCCGCCTATATCTAATTGTTGCGAAAAGTTCCAATATTTATGTTTTGGTGTATTTAAAAAGATACGATTTGCTTCTTTCTTTGCCCATACTAAATTACTTAATATACTATCAATTATTTTATTATCTACTTTATTTTCTTTACTAAATATTTCTGTTAAAATATTACCAGTAGGTATGGTTTGTTTAATTATCCATAAATTTTCTTTAATAATAGAAGTAACTAAATGATTAGGAAAATATGCATTGTTAATAAACACATGATCATATTTTTCTATATCTGGATGAACGCTTTTTGGAAAAATCTTATAATAACAATTTTTATTATCTAAAATAACTAGTCTTGGACTTTCGGCCCTATGTCTTCTTCTAGTAGTACCACCTGCAGATGTAATTGCTTTATAATTAGTTAGCGGATAAAATTTTAAAAAATTTGATAATAATTCGTCTTCTCCATAATTAAAAAACTGTCCGGAAAAATTAAAAATCTGCTGTTTATTTGATGCCATTGACAAGATCGGTTTCGATACTAGTTGATGCTTCTAATTCGAAATCATAATCCATTGCATCATCTAATGCTTCGGCTATTTTATCGCCTTCTTCTGGTTGAACTGAGCGGGTAAGATTTACTTCATAATTATGTATATTATCTTGCACATAATGCAACATAACACTATCTTCCATTGTTTGGACAATATCATCAGGACCGATAGTATTAACGACATCAAAGAACAATACTGCCAATTGATCGGGTAGCTCTTCGTCCATTTTTAATATTAGATGATTAGTAAATTCTGCCAATTGTTATTCCAGTTAAATTTTAAGGAGGATTTTATCTACTGTACCGGCGTATCTATTTGTTACTTTTGCTCGCAAATAAACATAATTGCCAGAAAAAGTCATGCCTAAAGTTTTTGTCTGGGCCGTAAGATTCATTTCAAATAAATCAAACCAATCTGCCTCAACAGGAGTACTTGCAAGGGTACCTTGGACACCCACGAGACCAGTATAGGCAGTCATAGTAATTGCTACTGTATGTAAACCATCTGCATATCCATAATAACCATCTGCTTGTATTTTTTCACCTGTAGTATCTTCACTAACAGAGGTCATCATTACTACACTACTAGACATTTTGTTGAACCTCACTTACATTGGTTTCGGAAATTACTTCTACCATAACATTCTGCCTACCAGTAAGTTCGCCAATAACTGGTTCTAAAGTTGCGAGCATTTCAGGGGGAAGTAACGGCTTCACGGGGTCAGTATCTTTCAACATTTCAGATATTTTAATAACAATAACTTCTTCGTTTAACTTAGCCATAATACCTCTTTCTATTATTTAGCTAAAAAACATGTCTAGTTTTATCTTGTCGTCAACGATATCTAATGTTGCTGTACCTTTTTTGCCAAAGTTCTTTCTAAATAGCATTTCTTTGGCAAGAGGTCGTTTAATTTCGTTATTAATAACACGTTGCATGGGCCTTGCACCCATTACTTCATCATATCCTTTTTCAACTAACCAATCAATAACTATTGGTTTATAAACAACATCTATTTCACGTTGCTTAGAAAGAATATTCAAATCATTAATAAACTTAATTGCTACTTGTTTGACATTTTCTATAGACAGTTTATTAAAGTTAACTGTCGCATCTAGTCTATTTCTAAACTCTGGCGAAAAAAACTTTTTAACTGCTTTTTCATGTGCATTATCATGTTTGGAACCACCAAAACCTATTGATCGTTCTTCTGCTTTTGCGGCACCTAAGTTAGATGTCATTATAAGTGTTACATGTCTGCCACTTACTGTTTTACCGTTTGATGCTGTAATAATTCCATCGTCCATAAATTGTAATAAAATATTTAATACATCTAAATGTGCTTTTTCTACTTCGTCTAATAACAATACACAATTTGTTTTTTCTTCTAATTCATTTATTAATGCACCAGATCCTACAGATCCATCTTCATACCCAACATACCCCGGAGGTGCTCCAATCAATTTAGATACTGCATGTCGTTCTTGGTATTCAGACATATCAAACTTAACTAGGGGTAAGTCCATGTAATGGGCCAATTGTCTTGCAGTTTCAGTTTTACCACAACCTGTGGGGCCTGTAAACAAATAACAACCAACAGGTTTCTTGGGATCCTTTAGTCCTGCTTTTGATATATAAAGTGAATCTAATAATACTTGAAGGGCGTCATCTTGTCCAAACACCTTAGTTTTTAAATTCTGTTCTAATTCTATTATACTTTTATCTTGTTCTACTTCTTTATGACTAATTGTATCTAACGGTATCTTTGCTATTTTTGATAATTCTACTTTAATTTCCTCGGTATCTACAATAAGTTTACGTTTATGATCTGGTGTAATACGTTGTCTTGCACCTGCGGCATCTATTAAATCTATTGCTTTATCGGGCAACTTTTTATCTAATAAGTATTGTGCTGACAAATCAACTGCCGCATCTAGTGCCTGTTCTGTATATGTTAAACTAAAAAATTCCGCATAATGCTCGGATGCGCCTCGTATAATTTTCTTTGCATCTTCTATACTAGGTTCATCTATAGTAAGTTTTTGGAAGCGTCTAACCAATGCTCTATCTTTTTCAAAATGCTGTCTGTATTCTTCTTGTGTGGTAGAACCTATACAATGTAATTTTCCTTTTTGTAATGCTGGTTTTAGCATGTTTGCAACATCCATAGAGCCATTACCACCGGCACCAGCACCCATAATCATATGTATTTCATCTATAAACAATATAGCATCATCACGTTCTTCTAATTCATCTAATACTGCTTTTAATCGTTCTTCGAAATCGCCTCTATATTTTGTTCCAGCCAACAATGCTCCAATATCTAAATTATATACTGTATTTTCTTTTATTATATCTGGAACATTATTATCTACTATTAACCTTGCTAATCCTTCTACTATTGCAGTTTTGCCTACACCCGGATCACCAACCATTATAACATTGTTTTTCTTTCTGCGAGCAATAGTTTGTGCAAGTTGATCTACTTCTAATTCTCTACCAATAAGCGGATCTATTTTTTTCAGAATGGCAAGTTCGTTAAAATTATCACAAAAAGTATCCAATGCACTACCATCCTCATCTTCCTCTGTGAGTTTTTCTATTAAAATTTCTTTACTAACCTTATTACGTTGCAAATAAAAACTTGCAGGGGAATGCTGTTCTGCTAAAATAGATAACAACAAATCTCGAGGATCTAGTTTATTTTTACCAGTAAATAAACTTTGAGTAAATGCTCTATTAAAAACTCGTTCTAATGTGTTTGTTTTCTTTGGCTTTGTATTAGAATCTATTTTTATATCATTCATTTCGTTAAGGACATAATAATCTACTTCTTGCAATACATCTTTTGAATCTACTTTCATTTCTTTTAAAAAAGATCCAATGCCTCTGTCACGGAGTAGAGAATGCAGTAGGTGCTCTAGTGTAACATATTGATGTCTATGTTCCTCTGCTAACTTAAAAGCTCGTTTAACAATAGGTTCAATCTTGTCCGCCACGTTTTGCCTTCCTATAAAGTTTTTTTAAATACTTTTTTTGTTTTTGCCTAGCCATTTGCAAAGTTAATTTAGCAACTTTATCTGTATACAATATGCCATCTAAATGTTCAAGTTCATGACAATAACATCTAGCCATAATATCTGTAAAAGTCATTGTTTGTTCTTTACCATGTAGGTCAGTAAATTCTGCAACAACCTCTTTTGGTCTACCTATTCTAAGAAACAAACCCGGAAAAGATAAGCATCCTTCTGTACCATACACTAATTCTTCAGACATACTTACTACTTTAGGATTAAAACATGCAAGCGCCTGTTCAGGATCGCCTATTAAAAACATCCTATAGTTTAATCCTACTTGCGGTGCCGCCAAACCTATTCCGTTGTATTCAAACATAATTGGTGCCATTTCTGTAGCCAATTTCTCTGGATCTACATCATTATTAAAATCAAAATCTACAGCGGATTGACGCAAAATAAGATTTGTGTCCTTAACTAATTCCATTTGTCTCCTAAAAATATTTATTGTTAACTACTACTATAGTATAACATATATATTAATAATTTACAAGAAATTTAATTCGTTTTTTGATTGATTCAGTAGCCGGTTCTACTACTGGTTCTTGGGTAATTGTAGGATTCATAAAGATAGCCTTGTATTTTGTTTTATCTAAAGTAACATTTGCTTCAATATTATCTCTATTGAAATCCTTTGGTAGGGAATGCCTAAATGATGAAAATTTCCACTCATCTACATTAGTAATATTTTTAACATCTTTTAAAATATTTTGTATTTTCATGAAGTAGTTTTTATCACGTTTAATTTCAACAAATACAAGATAATTTCCATCTTCATCGGAACCTGGCGATACTTCTGCATCTAGAATATCATATTGTCCCTGTTCGATAAAATGGGCAAGGTCTTGTGCGGGTGGTTCATATTTAAGAACTTTAAATGTTGTAACTATTGTTTCTTCTTCTGCACCTAATTTTGGTTGGAATGTATCAATTGCAATTACGTTATCTATTATATCTCGTAAATCATTAGGTTCTAATCCTTCTCGTACTACTGATTCCATTGGCATTGGTGTTTGTGCCGCCATGTTAGGATCAGGTGTGTCTTGATATTGTTCTTCACCTCCTGCTCCTTCATCATATGCATCCTTGACATCTTCTAATTTAATATCATCGTCGCCCGAAGTCCCAGCCGTATCTGCCAAGAATTCATCTATAAAATGTCTAGGAATTTCTATTTTAACTAACCATGTAGGAATTTTTATAAGTTTTGCCCTACGTTTTCCTTCCGAACGCTTCTTTTGCCCTTCATCTGTAAATGGCTCTTCATTGGCTCTAGTTTCCGAATCTTCGGGGTGTACAAGTTTTGCTGGCTTTAAATAATGATCTTCTTTATAACTAACTTTAATGCCATGTTTAGTAAGGCGTTTTGTTGCATCGGGATCAGGCATTAGTTTATACGGATACATTATTGTACATGTAATCCAATATTTTTCTATTTGAGGACCATCAACTAGTTCGCCTTTTTTCCAATTTTTAAATGCATAAATGTCTAAACTGTCTAAAACATCTTCCCATTCTAATAGAAGGTCAAGTAGCGTTTCACTACCGTGTATAGAGTTTATATTATCGTTAATTGATTCAAATTCTTGTGGCATAGTTCCAAGACCCTTTACTATATTTAGCCTGTTTTTAACTTTTCTAATTCAATTAGAGTTGCTGAAAGATTAATTTCCGGATCTGCTATCATACCATGCTTAACTAATCCGTTGCGGATTATAAGAATTGCTTCATCCTGTTTATCATCTGTACCCCAAAAGTCTAAATTTCTATACAAAAACCTGTACACATCTTCATATTCTTCTAATCCTATTTGTTCACAAATAAGTTTTCGTGCTTCTTTAACTTTACCTTCTCTAAACAATGCAATCATAGCAAGTTTATAATCTTGTGAATTGTCGGTGTCTTCGGGAAATGCAAGTTTACCTGTAGCACAATTTAATTGAATATTGTTTATAGTTTTACGTAAATCTGGATATGATGCTTTAACAAATGATTCAAGTAATTCTACATTAAAATCTATTTCTTCTCGTGCAAGTATTTCGCCTACTCGCACCATAAAATCTGTTTCGTTTAAATGTTGAATATAACATGTTTGACATCTAGAATTAATTGCAGGTAATATTTTGTTATGATAATTACAAGTTAAAATAAACCTAAGAACTGTATGGTATTCTTCCATAAGTCCTCTTAAAACAGATTGTGCATTAGGAGTTAAATAATCTGCTTCGTCTAATATAATAACTTTAAAATCGCCCCAAGGCATAGTTTGTGAAAAGTTATTAATTTTAGTTCGCATATCATCTACACGATTTTCACGAGATGCATTAATATAAAATGTATCGGCGTCTTCAACTTCCATTGCTGTACATAACAATTTAGCAAGGGTTGTTTTTCCTGTGCCCGGAGAACCGCTAAACAATAAATGTGGTATTGATTTTTCTTCTATCCAATTTGTTACTTGCTGTCTAAGAACAGAGTCTTTAAACACATATTCTTCGACTGTTTGTGGTCTATATTTTTCTACCCAAAGAGTTTTCATTTGTCCATTCCGCTAAAGTGATATAATAGTATACTATAATGTAGGGCTTTTAGCAAGTCTTTTTTATTCTTTCCTTCTTTATCTCCGAACCTATAAAGATATTTTATAGCATTTGCTCTGCAAAAAGGTTCAGCAATTTGTAAGTGATTAAAGACATCTTGTATTTGAAATCCTTCTGTTGCATAATGCTCGCCATATGTTTTATTAATATATTCCGTTAGTTCTTTTAAAATTTCTCCTTCATTATATCTATATTTCATTGTCTCCTTAATTTAAATAATAAGATGTTATCTCATCATCAGAGGCTTCGGGTGAGGCCTCTGCCATTTTCATAATTATTTCATGTAATTGGTCTGCCTCGTCTTCATCTTCAGGATAAAAGAGCACCTCTTCGGCACCTATGCTTTGTAAATATTCTTTTGATTTTCGCAGTTCGTTGTGTTCAAAAATTATGCCGTTAATACATAACTTACCTTCTATTACACACATAATTGGATTTGCATCAATCATATTACTACCCATTTAACATGTCCTACTTTAAGTGTGGGTATTACTTTTGGCTTAATGCCAGTTTTTTCATATACATTTCTTGCAAATATCAAATCTTCTGCTACCCAGGTAGGGTCGCCATTTGGTCGTTCTATCTTAGGAATATAATAAAATGGAAATTCTAATTGTTGAATTAAACTACTATGTATTTTCATAAAGCCGCCTGCAACATGATCTACTTCAAACATTTCTTTATGACTTAAAATTTCCTTTGGTGACAATAATGTTGGTTCATCTTTCCAGTAACCTACCAAACTTGTTCGGTTGTTAGGATTAAAAATATACCATCCACTTACAAACAATTCTTTAGAATACATTAATTCTTGCATTTGTGGTAAAGAAAACTTAATGTCTGCATCTATAAAGATAAACCATTCAACCGTTTTTGCAAATTCATATGGTTTAGATTGATCGCCTCGTGTTAGTAATTTGTTTCGACCTTCTATTTGATTTGAAGCAACCATATTCATAATTATACCATCTTCGTTTTTGGCAAGCCATTCTTGAAAAGGTACCCATTGTTGAAACAACAAACTAGGTACCATTTGGTGTCCTGATGGTATTAAAAATGCATATTTCATATTGTTTTTAACCATTCTTGTAATGGCTTTGAGACTAGTTCTCCTATTGCTTTATTACCTTCTAATGTAGGATGTCCTATAATATGTCCGCCTTGTTGCCATGGTCCTAATTCAATGTATAGTTCATTGTGGTAAGTAGGATCTTTATATATTACTTCGTCTATAGATGGTAACACGTTTAGCACTTTTATATTGCCATAATTATACTGCCCCATATCTGGTCTAATGTGAAATATTGCACATGGTTTATTAATAGAACTAATGTAAGCAATTGCAAAACGACTAAAAGACAGTTGGTTATTTGTTCTTTCTTTTTCACTTCTAATGCCTACCGTTTTACAACTATCTTTTAACGTATAATGATCTACGTCATTAGACGTAACTAAATCAAAGTCATCGTTAATTGTAAGTAAAAATCTAGGTTCAAATGATTCTTGCAGTAATATAAAATCAAATTTAGATATGTCTATTTTATCTAGTAATGTTGCATAATTTAAATACCCACCTCCTGGAAACGAGTATACTACAAGATTGGATATTCCTAAAAAATTGTACCAACCTATTTGATTTTCAATAACTTCACCTAAAGGATTTGAAGGATCTAATTTATGTGTTCCTCCTGATATGCTACAACCTATTATTAATCCTTTCATATTCCGCTAACTCTCTCCTCATCTCGCAGGTCATCATTTATAATACTATTGGGTTTAATCTCTACTTCTTTTGTTTGACCACAATGCATACAATGTACCTTTTCATCGCTTGGAAGGGTTAAATTATAATTTGTTAATTTAGTTGGAGATATTGCATAACTCCACCATAGGTGACATAAGTCACATTCAAAATGGTATATTATTTCTGCTGTATATCTATGCATACTATTTTATTGATTAAATAGTTCGTCGGGATTGATCATTGTTTTGATTTCTAAAACATTACCATTTGGGTCTTCGATAAACATTGTTTCTTGTTCTAAGACTTCGCCTTTGAATCTTATATATGGTTTATCAATAAATTTTATATTATTTTGTATTATTTTTTCTTTAATAGCCTTGAAATCCTCTGCTTCGAAATGTACACCAAAATGTGGGACCGACACATTGCCCATATCTACATTGTGTCGTTCACTAGTTTGTTTGCAATTTGAATCATGTAACGTAAGTTCGTTGCCCCAAAAATTAATGTCGCACCATGAATCGGGCGGATTAATTTCCATATTACCTTTTGTACATCCTAATACATTACAATAAAAATATATCGCATTGTGTAAATCACCAGCAGGAATTGCTAAATGAAATCTGTTTGCCACTCAAAATTGCTCCTGTTCTGTTGAACCTTTTATAGCACTCAAGTCGGAACTACCTGTACATACTTGTCCTATTTCATCAAAGTAACTTGCGCCTACTTCTCTTTGATGTTTAACTGCGGTAAATCCTCTATCTTGTGCGGCAAATTCATTTTGCTGTAGTTCAACAAAACCTGTCATACCGGTATCTCTATATTTACATGCTAAATCAAACATGCTGTAATTCAAAGAATGAAATCCTGCGAGAGTAATAAATTGATATTTTACACCTAAGTCGCCTAGTTCATTTTTAAAAGTACTTATTTGTGATTCGCTTAATTTTGCTTTCCAATTAAATGACGGAGAACAATTATATGCAAACATTTTGTTTGGGTATTCTTCTCGTATTGCTTGACAAAATTCTTTGCATTCTCCAATGTCAGGGTTTCCTGTTTCCATCCAAATTAAATCACAGTATGGCGCATAGGCAAGTCCCCTTGAAACTGCTTGGCCCATCCCTGCTTTTACTTTAAAGAATCCTTCACTTGTTCGCTCACCAGTAATGAATTCATTGTCATATGGATCTGAATCACTATTTAATAATGCACCTGCTAACGAATCTGTTCTTGCAATTAAAACAGTATCAACACCCAATATATCTGCGGCCAATCTAGCGGCAACAAGTTTATTAATCATTTCTTGAGTTGGTACAAGTACCTTTCCGCCCATGTGTCCGCATTTTTTAGCAGATGATAATTGATCCTCAAGGTGTACACCTGCGGCACCTGCTTCAATCATGTGCTTCATTAACTCATGTGTATTAAGAACTCCACCAAAACCAGACTCCATGTCTGCAACAATAGGAAGAAAATAATCTATATCTCCTTCACCTTCCATTGTTTGTATTTGGTCTGCACGAGTAAATGTATTGTTAATTCGTTTAACTATAATTGGAACACTATTTGCCGCATATAACGATTGATCTGGATACATTTCTAAACTATTATTCGCATCACCAGCAACTTGCCAACCACTAAGATAAACCGAATCAAGCCCTGCTTTTGCTTGTTGCATTGCTTGGTTACCTGTTAATGCACCCAATGCACTAACGTAATTTTGTGAATGGAATTTCTCCCAAAGTTTTTCGGCACCAGTTTGTGCTAAAGTGTATTCTATTTTTAATGAACCTTTTAGCCTGATTACATCATCTTTAGTGTACGGTCGTTTTATACCATCCCACCTATTTTCTTTGCTCAATTTTACCTCCTTAAAACTTTTTAGTATATTCAGTTACTGGAGCATATTTTCGTTGAACATCAGTTAATTTTTCACCATCTCTAAACGACCGTTTATCCAGTTGCTTTTTAGGGTCACCATTTGGCCTGTTTGAATCCAAAGAATCACTTGGCTCATCTCAAACAAAATATCTGCTTTAACTTTGCCCAAAAAGATTCACCTTTGTCAGGTTTCCATGACGTAAGTTCCCGGTGCATCGGCCAGGGCGGGATATTTGCGGCTGCCAATCCTGGGCGGGTTAACCGATCCCCCGCAGCGCTTGCCGAGCCATTCAATCCAATCCGGCCACCATGTGCCGGGCTGCTGTTTCAGTTTTGCCTGCCATTTCTCCGGATCCATCGATGCGTTTCCCTTTCCGGCCCAGAAGCTACGCTTAGGTGGATCAACAGGAGGGTTGACCACCCCCGCGATATGTCCTGACGTGGTCAATGCAAAACGCACCGGGCCATTGACGAGATTGTTGATGCGGTAGACCTGTTTCCAGGGAGTTATGTGGTCCTGCACTGCGGAAACGCAGTATAGGGGCTGTTTGATGCGCCGGAGATCGATTGGATACCCTGCCAGCTCAAGTTCGTCAGGGCGGCAAAGCCGGTTGTTGAGGTAGCATTCACGCAAATAAAAGGACTGCATTTTTTCAGGCATCCGCGTCGCATCGTCGTTCCAGAAGAGCAGATCGATCGACGGAGGCTGCTTGCCGAAGAGGTAGTTGTTGATGAAATAGTGCCAGATCAGGCCGTCCGGACGGAGCGACCTCATTGTGTTACCCATCTGGATTCCGTCCATGTAACCCTGTTGGGACATCTGCTCCTCCAGATATTTCACTGAGTCCTCGCTGATGATGCTTCCCAGTTCTCCGGGCCGTTCAAAATCAACCAGGGTCACGAGCAGTGTCCAGTCCCGCACGATGTCGTCCTTCCTGTTTTCGGGGTGGTTGAGCCAGGCCATTGTCGAGGCCAGCAGGGTTCCCCCTATGCAGTAGCCCACCGCGTGCACCTGTTTCGATTTAACGATCGCCCGTGCCACCTCAAAAGCTTTGAGGGGCCCAAGGATCAGGTAGTCGTCCATCGAGGTCTCACGCATCTCCCGCGTCGGATTCTTCCAACTGATCACGAAAACGCTGAAGCCCTGGGATACCAGGTTTCGAATGAAACTCTTTTTTGGTTTCAGATCGAGGATGTAGTATTTGTTGATCCAGGGTGGAATGATCACCACCGGAACTTCATGGACCTTCTCAGTCAATGGCGCATACTGGATGAGTTCGATCAGTTCGTTGCGGAATATCACCTTCCCCTGAGTGTTCGCGAGGTTACCTCCTACCTCGAACTGGGTTTTATCGACCATTTCCGGCATGCCGTCACGCTGCTGATCATTCAGCCAGTTCTGTAATCCGCTGCGTAAGCTTTCCCCCTTGGTCTCGACGAATTCATTAATCGCCGAGGGATTTGTCCAGAAGTAGTTGTTGGGAGCAAGGGCGCTCAGCGCCTGCTTTGACCAGAATGTCGCGTCCTCCTTGACCTTTTCCGAAACCCCTTCTGTTTCCTTGATCTGCTTCTCCATCCACGTGGAATAGGTTTGGTAGTACTCCCTGATCCACTTGAAATATGGAAGTTCAGCCAGGTCCTGAGCATCCTCACTGGAGTCTTTTGTATTTTGGCTGTCCAGAAATTCCTGCCAGATGCGGGTGTTCATTTCACCGATCTGCTGGGTCCAGGACTGCATCTCCTCGGCAAACTGCTGGGGATTGTGTGTCCAGGCTTCGGCGACCTGCTGGAGTGGCTTCGTCGCGCCAAGAGGATCCATCGGAGAAATCATGGAACTGGTCTGCTTAACCATCTGCGAGAAAAGTTCCTGCAACTGCTTCTGAGGATCGGTTTTTTTTGTTTCTTCGTTCATTGTTTATTTTTTGTTGCCGGTAAGACTTAGATCCTTAATCCACCATCACACTCGATGACCCTGCCAGTGAAATAGTCGTTTTCAAGGATGTAGAATACAGAGTGGCTGATCTCACTGGGATCTCCAAGCCTTCTTATAGGAATCTGCTCAATAATCTTCTGCTTAACATCCTCCCGGATCGCCGCGACCATTTCGGTATT
>PBBK01000030.1 GCA_002717685.1 Gammaproteobacteria bacterium
ATTTAATAAGTTTATAAGTGTAGCTATACTGCTAAGATTCATTGATTGTTTTAACTATCACTTTAACTAATTGAGAAATTCCAGAACCACTTACCGAAGAAATATTGATATATGGTTCAGCAAAATTAGACCAGCTTTCCAGTTCTTTTTTTGATGATTGCAAAAGATCAATTTTTGTTCGGATCACAAAAAAGTGTTTTTGTTTTAAATCTTTGTTATAATTGTAAACTTCGTTTCTCAAAGTATCATATACTTCTCTCGGATTTTCTTCCAGCACATCAATCAAAAACAGCAATACATTTGTTCTTTCGATATGACGGAGAAATTGATGCCCAAGTCCCTTTCCTTCACTTGCACCTTCGATCAATCCAGGGATATCCGCCATAACAAAGGATTGAAATTCACCGTATTTCACAATTCCAAGATTTGGTTGAAGCGTGGTAAAGGGATAGTCGGCGATTTTCGGGGTCGCTGCTGAAACTCGTGAGAGCAGTGTTGATTTACCTGCATTAGGTAATCCTACTAAACCCACATCGGCAAGGACCTTTAATTCCAATGTAAAAACACCCTTTTCACCAGGCAACCCAGGCTGTGCATACCGCGGGGCCTGGCGGGTAGATGATTTGTAATTCTCATTACCCTTACCTCCCCGACCGCCATGGGACGCAATAAAAGAATCCCTATCCTCAGTCAAATCGGCAAGGACTTCTTGACTCTCTGTATTTTTGATAATTGTTCCAGGTGGAACTGGTATATAGATGTCAGCACCATCTTTTCCTGTTTTCCGGCTTGAACCGCCCTGCTGACCGTTTTCCGCCTTATAAAATCTTCGGTATTTAATATCTTGAAGAGTGTGCAGATTATGATCTACCCGGAAAATGATACTCCCCCCTCTGCCACCATCACCACCATCAGGACCTCCTTTGGGTACATATTTTTCTCTCCGAAAAGATACAGCACCTGCTCCGCCCTTTCCTGAATGAAGTTCTACTTTTGTGAAATCAATAAACATAGGTTATTAAAAAAAGGTGTATAAATGTACACACCCTTTTATGTTTGTTAAAATTTGTACCGAACTTATTTTATCTTCTGGTTTTCTCCTCTATTTATTGATATAATTCCCACTTTTCTTTCAGATTGCTATCATTAATTGTATCGAGAAGATAATCACAAAATTCACGTCCGGTTACACCTGTGTCCCGACCAGTGTTAACTAATTTTTTTTCGAATTGACCTGTGATATCCAATGCCATTTCCAGTTTCCTGGCACGATCTTCAAAGCCAATATGATTCATCAACATCGCTCCTGCACGAATCATGCTGCATGGATCTGCATATTTCGCACGCCCCTCCTCCACCATTCTTGGCGCTGATCCATGAATTGCTTCAAACATGGAATATTTATCTCCAATATTTGCAGAGCCTGCGGTTCCTACGCCACCTTGAAGTTCAGCAGCTTCATCGGTTAAGATATCCCCATACAAATTTGGCAGGACTAACACTTTGAACTGTTTTCTTCGTTTCGGATCAACCAATTTTGCGCTCATAATGTCAATATACCAGTCATCCACTTCCACTTCTGGATAATCCTTTGCAATTTCCTGTCCGATCTTCAGAAACTTCCCATCCGTTGTCTTAACCACATTTGCTTTTGTAACTATGGTCAGCTTATTGATATTATTTTTTCTGGCATATTCAAACGCTAACCGGATTATTCGTTCTGAACCTTGTGTTGAGGTCACTGTAAAATCAACCGCAAGATCATCTGTTACATCTATCCCGTTGCTGCCAAGAGCGTATGCTCCTTCGGTATTTTCCCGAAAAAATGTCCAGTCTATTCCATCTTTTGGCACACGTACAGGCCGTACATTTGCATAAAGATCAAGCTCTTTTCTCAGCGTTATATTAGCACTTTCGATATTTGGCCAGGGGTCCCCTTTTCTCGGAGTTGTGGTTGGACCTTTTAAAGTAACATGGCATTGCTTTATTTCTTCGAGAATATCCTCTGGAATTGGCTTATTCACTTCCGCTCGTTTTTCTATTGTCAATCCTTCGATGATCTTGAATTCTACTTTTCCTGAGCTCAGTTCATTAGCTAAAAGGACTTCAAGAACTCTTTGCGCTTCATTTGCAATATAAGGACCAATTCCATCTCCACCAATGATACCGATTATAATAGGTTCAATTTGTGAATAATCTGTTACTTTCTCCCCGGTTTTTATCCGTTCTATCCGGTCAAGCTGTTGCTCCAATAATCTACCTACATGCTTTTTCGCTCTATCAATTATTTTATTTCTCATTGTTACCGCATTTTGTTATTTAAATAAAAACCCATTCAAACAATTTTAATCTTTTTTATCAGATGTTTCTTTTATTTTTTTTGGTTTTGTTTCTTTTTTTTCTTTCTTAACCTGAGATTTTTTATTCTCCGGTTTATTCTTATAATCTGTAAGATAAAAACCTGAACCTTTAAAAATCAATCCGGATCCTCCGCTTACTAATCGCCGTACTTTAGATCCGCAAATGGGACATTCCGTAAGGAGATCATCTGACATGGATTGAAAATGCTCAAATTGATGAGCGCAGGATGTACACAAGTAATCATATGTGGGCATTGATAAAGTTCCGGTTTTTTATGTAAAAATATTTTGGGAAAGTTACAAAAATATGTTAATTGAATTTAGCTTTCAAATGTTTGTGTACAGCCAGCGGAACATAGGCCGCAATATCTCCATGCAATCTAGCAATTTCCTTCACAAGATTGGAATTAAGGTGAATATGTTTTTCATCCGGCATCAAAAGAATAGTTGATAATTCCGGATTGAGATGGGAATTCATCATCGCCATCTGAAATTCAAGCTCAAAATCACTCACATGACGAAGACCCCGGATAAGGGCAATTGCATGTTCTTCCTTCGCCAGATCAACAATCAGTTTTTTGGTTGATAAGACAGAAACATTTTGGATATCACTGGTTGCATCTTTAATCAGTTCGATTCGTTCATCTTCAGTAAATAATGGTTTTTTTGATGGATTAACTGCCACTGCAAAAACAAACTCATCAAATAATTTTGACCCCCTTTTGGCAATATCAATATGCCCGTTGTGAATTGGATCAAATGTGCCTGGGTAAATAACTTTTTTCATGTTCGATTCCAAAATACTAATTTAGTACCACCATATATTTTTTCACGGGTACCTATTAAATCAATTTTCGAAGGCATTTCAAGTATAAACTGCCCATGAAGTTTAACCTTTGTTAAGCATAAATCAACGAGACTTTTTCCATCAATTTTATTGTTTTGTGCAAAATTCTCATAGGGAGGATCTGCAAGTATTAAATCATAGGTTCCACAAGAATGTAGAAATGTTACAGCGTCTATTTTTTTAATAGAGAAATTGGTATTTTTGAATAGGTTACGGTTCTTATAAAGAAGTCTGACCATATCCGGGTTATTCTCTACAAAAGTAATCTCCTCCGCACCACGACTAGCTGCTTCAAAACCCAGTATTCCTGATCCTGCATAAAGATCGAGTACAGCTTTCCCATCCAATCCTCCCACTATATCAAAAAGACTTTTACGGATTCGTGTTTGTGTGGGTCGGTACGAAAGTCTAGGAAGTGTTACAATCCTGCGGCCTTTGTATTGTCCAGCAAGGATGTGCATCCAAATTTTCCAATATTAACTATGGAAATTGTCTTTAAAAACTGCAATATGAAAAACAGCGTTGGAGTCCTGAATATTTAATTGATTATTCACTTCAACTTTTCGAACAATAATATTGCCAGCTAATCCCGAAACCCATTTTGTGAACTTGTGGGCTTTTTTAATAGAATCAATTTGCAATATCAAAGGATCAAAGCCCTCCTCTCCATTTTCAATAGTTTCAAGTAGACGGAACTTAGATTGATTGAATTTATCCGAAATTATTGTAATGAGCTCATCTCTTTCAATCCGGCTCCCTGGCACTGCTACAACTTTCTCACTGAGCATAACAACCAGATGGTGTTTGTTATCTTCATCTTTTTCAAGTTGCATTGAAACTCCTTCCAAACTATTCAAAAATCCTGTATCCTGGTCACCTGTCCAGGCTAACTCCATTTTAAGATCCTGAATTGATAGTGAAAACATTTCGGAAATAGAAATAGTATTCAGAATATAAGTGACTGTATTAAGGAGAGATTGGGAAGTATTATACTGAGCTTGAAAAGGAGCTGTCTTTGAATTGATTCCCTCTTCTTTATGCTGAAATCCGGGACGCACTTCTATAGAAGTTTCTTCAGAGGTCATTACTTTAGAAACAAGTTGTGTAAGAAAGGAGAAATTAATCTCCTTTTTATTTAATTTGAAATAAATCGATCCGGAAAGTATCCCAATAATAAGAAGCCCAATAAATACCTCCTGAAATTGAAATGATCTTTTAATCGTTTTTGCCTCTTTTCGTACAGGCTTTTTGCTTGGTTCAACAGGTTCAGTTTTAAGTTCTTTCGCTTTATCAATTTTTACTGGTTTGGGTAAAATATCATATATATAAGGAATATTAAATAAATTGATCGATACCTCAGCAGCATTACCCCCTATTAATTTAGTTAGAATATTTAATCCACGCTGAGAAACGTCAACAGGCATTTTTATTCCTTTTGTGTTTATATCTTGAAGTGGCTGTAAAACAGTAAATCTCATTTTTTTCCAATGAGCCATCTTACCTTTTGTTAACTGGTCTACACATCGGACCTGTACGGTTTTATCTAATTCCTGAAAAATACTTTTCAAGGTTTGTTCCCTGCCAATTGATGATTGAATCTTAAATTTACCAGAGGTAAATCTGACTATTCCACTTACATAACCATGTCTATCTCTATGAAAAACGCGATAGGATTTCCCTTGATCAAATATGAAAATATTATTACTGTTTTTATCGCCCTCCAAAAGAATTTCACTAAATAACCCCATCCAAACAGGTTCAGCATTCATTTCCTTAATAATTTTATTTATTTGGTTTATCAGATTTATCGGACATGAAATAACCTGGTATTCATTTTGTTTTTCAAAATATGACTGAGAAAAAGTTGAATACTGTTTATGCTGATCTCCCCATCGTTGCTTTGCAGACCATAGGATATATTCCCAGGCATCATCCGTTGAAAAATCCTCTTCTGAAACAAGAAAATCCTGGTACAGGAGATCATCATCCAAAGCCACATATACTTTATCTCCAGAAAAAGGACAAGATTTTGCAATACTCCGAAAAGCTGGTTGAAGGAGGGAACTCAGCTTCCGATCATCATGAATAACATCTTTTAATGTCCGGGAAAACTTACGAAAACCTAAGCTAGTAACAATTAATCCCTGGGGTGTCTTTGTCGATTGAGCACAAAGAAGATGTGTATTATTTAAGATTAAGTTAAGCATTGTTCATCAATCCCAACTTCGAGCTCCGTCATCAATATATCCATGATTAAATGCTTTAAATGAAAAAAATATGTACCTGGATTCTTTATATATTTCTGTAATTGGGCTTGCTATTTTAAGGCTCGATTCTTCAAGTGTAATTTTATATGGATCATCCGTAACAGGACAATAAAACATTGAAGAATCAGGCATATAAGTATCATAGTATTCCACAGCTTCTATTCTTTGTAAAGGTTCTTCACTTAATATCTTTCGAAAGGAAGGGTCCATTTTTATTTTACCAAGAGCTTTTCGCTGGATAAAAACTGTATCATTCCGGGATAATTCCTCAGAAAAAACAACAACAGTAACGGTAGTATCAATAATTGTATCCCTTCTCATTTTCATAAATCCAAAAGTGGTATCATACTCTGTTTCAAAACCATTTGGTATGTCTACCTGAATGTCCCTATTGTTCAAAATCATAGTTTGTAATCCAATATAGGTTGAATCTGCAGTTAATGAATCCCTTACAGCATTAACGACATTCATTGCCCATAGACCATCAGACTCATAGATATCTGTTAATTGTTCAAAAAAAGATTCAACTCCATAAATAGTCTTCATTCGAAAACGACTTTTCCCGCGGAAATTATCTTCTTCCTCCCATATGCCTACCGGAACATAAATTGTGAATATCATGGCAATAAACGCCAATACAATTAACAGCTCAATAAAATCATTTCGCTTTTGACTATTTTTGAAATCCATAGAAATAACTCAATTAAATTATTACATATTTCCTCAATTTATCCAACGTTTTTGGACCTATTCCTTTTACTCTTGTTAAATCGTCAATTGATTTAAACACTCCAAAATCTTCTCGAAATCGAATAATCCGTTCTGCTGTAACTGGACCAACATTTGGTAAAATAATTAATTCATCTTTCTTTGCAGTATTTACATTAATGATTTCAATTTTTTTCTTAATACTGCCTTCTCTCAATGCTTCTTCTTGACCATCTGCAACAATTTCTTGAAGCACGCTTACTGCATCCGTATCAAGAGGTAATTGACTGTCCCTTAAAAAGGATGCTTTTCTTTCATGAGTGACAATATTGTCTCGTTTGTTATCAAAATAATTATGTCTAATAGCCCCAACAATGAGTCCGGCAAGCATAGTTCCAATCAAAAAACGAAAAACAGTTTTTTCCTGAGAAGTAAAGAGTTTCACTAAAAATCAACTTTATTAAACTTAGGTTTCAATTTCCCGTTTAAACTAGCTAATTCTGAAAACAAATCCTTTTCTTTTTTACTTAGGGATTTTGGTGTTGAAACCTGTATCCTCACAAGCTGATCTCCTTTCTGGCCTCCTCTTAATTTTGGAAATCCTTTTCCGCGCATTCGGAGAATCTGTCCAGATTGAATACCAGCTGGTATTTTTAGGCTGGCTTTACCATCAATTGTAGGTACGTCAATAGTTCCTCCTAACACAGCCCAAAAAATTGGCACCTGCGCTTCTAAAAAAATATCAAGCCCATGCCGAATAAAAAAGGGATGTTCTTTCTCTTCAAAATAAACAACGAGGTCCCCTGGTTCAATACCTTTTCCGCCTTTATTCCCTTCTTTGCTCAAGGTCATATAATTCCCGGTGGAAACTCCTTTAGGAACTGAAATTTTAATAGTTGCTGTTTTACGGATAATTCCCCGACCACTGCAATCACGACACGGATGTTCATTTAAAACCCCCTCTCCACGACAAACGGGGCAATCACTTACAACAACAGATTGCCCGAAAAAGGATTGTGACATTCTTTGTACTTGACCACTCCCTCCACAATGCCTACACTGTGAAGGTGTCGTACCTGGCTTAGCCCCATTGCCGTCACAAGTCGTGCAAATTTCAAACCGTTTGATTCGGATTTTTTTTTCAGTTCCATGCAATATATCAGAAAAATCTACCTCAATTGAGACACGCAGGTCCTTTGCTTTTCGCACATGACTGCTTTGTCTTGTTGAACCTCCAAAAATATCCTGAAAAGGATTATGTCCCCCAAAAATATCACTGAATTGACTAAAAATATCATCCATGGACATATGTACACCACCTCCGAACCCGCCGCCNTGCTGGCCCATNCCTACGCCGGCATGACCAAACTGATCNTACTGCCCTCGTTTCTGTTTATCACTCAATACAGAGTAAGCTTCAGCTGATTCTTTAAATTGCTGTTCTGCCTCTTTATTCCCNGGGTTTTTGTCCGGATGGTATTTCATAGCAATTTTTCGATAAGCCCGCTTTATTTCCTCAGCTGATGCAGTGTTATCCACACCTAATATCTCATACAAATCTTTCATTTTTTGTTGACAATCACTTTTGCATGGCGGACTACCTTATCTTTGTAAGTATAACCCTTTTGAAAAACTTGCANGANTTCATCTTCTTTCTTCCCNTTTTCTTTCTGAGTCATAATCGCATCATGAACATCTAAATCCAATATTTCACCTGGTGTACCATAGGGTTCTATCTTCCAATCTTCTAAAAACTTTCCCATTTTTGCTTGAATTAATCGAACTCCTTCCTTAATAGACGATCTATCATCAGATTTCTTATGATTATTGAATGCCTCAGCTAATCGATCCAAATCATCAATGATGGGTAATAAATCTTCAAATATTGCCTTTCCTTCATACTGCAGCATTTGGGTTATCTCTTTCTTTTTTCGGCGTCGGTAATTATCAAATTCTGCAATAAGACGAAGATGTCGATCCTCATTTTGAACCAACTNTTGGTTTAAATCNTTGATTTTTTGTTTTTCTTTAGAACNCTTTGGGGGGGAAGNCTTTTTTTTCTTTTGTTCGATCTTCTTTCCAGACGAATCAACTGCTTCCTGTTTTTTAACAGACATTCGGTAACACCTTCGAAAAATCTTCAAGTATACGTTTCACAAATTGATACCGTAAACGAGTAGGACCTAAAACAGCTAATTGACCTGTCACTAAATCACTACTAAATCGGGAAGTCAAAATTGAAAAGTGATCCATGAGATCGTTATTTGTCTCGTGTCCAATAAATGTATATTTTTTTTTCGAACCCACATTAGATTTAATAAACTGTTTAATATTCCTTTTCTCTAGAGCTTTAATCGTCTTCTGGAGTATCGTGACTTCCTGAAATTCAGGATAATTTAACAGTTCACTGAAGGATGAGGTATAAATCAATGTATTACCTGCGAGACTGAAATGTGAGGCTGGTTCATTAATCAACACCTGAATAATTTCATGATCAAATACATCTGATCCACACACACGAAAATGGATTGTCTTCTGAATTTCATCTAACGAAAGACCAAGTAAACATTCTTTCAAAATTGCAGTGATACTATCTAATTCATTCTGATTAACAACCACTTTCAGTTCAAGTACAATTGAACGAATTAATCCTGTCTTCATGGCAAGAACCACCATAACACGGTCAGAGGAAAGAGAAATAAGTTCAATATCTGTTAAAATACTTTTATTCACCTCAGAAATCATAACGAAACCAAATAATCGGCTTACTTTAGATAACAAAATTGCAGTTGCCTGCATCAAATCATCAATATTTGAGGTCGTCTGAATAAGGTTCTTAAAAGTATCCTCATCCAACTTACCTTCCATTTTTTCGCTTCCTGACAACTGATCAACATAATATCTGTAACCTTCATCTGTTGGTATTCGCCCAGAAGAGGTATGCGTATGAGTAAGCATTCCTTTTGATTCTAGGCATGCTAAAGTGTTCCGGATTGTTGCTGGACTGAAAGAAAATAAATGACGTTTTTTTAGGAAATTGGAACCAACGGGGTGATTTACTTCAATATAATCCTCAATTGTTGTCATGAGAACAAGGTGTTCCCTTTCACTTAGTCCTTTTGAATCTTGTTCTTTCATGATATTAAATTAGACCTTATTATTTTTTTTAGTCAAGTGGTGAATAAATATTTATAAAAATTTCGAGACTGCACGATAACTACCTATAAAACCAATGACGACAGAAATAATGAGTAATCCAATTCCAAAATAAAGGTCCAATTGAATCCTCAATGTAACTAATTGAGGAAGATAGTAATTACCCACTTTCATAAGCCCAAAGATAGTAAAAAATGCCAAAGAAGCTCCAATGATACTTTGAAATATTCCCTCCAGAATAAAGGGAACTTTTATAAACATTTTTGTCGCACCAAGTAATTGCAATGTTTTGATCAGTTCCCGGCATGTATAAATGGTCAATTTGATTGTATTTGAAATAACTACGATACTAACCAGGAGAATTACCCCGGTAGATATTTTTAACAGGTTGATCATCATTTGATAAAATCTTTCTAAACGGCTGATTAATCTCCCCTGGTATCGAACAATATCCACACCATTCAGTGATTGAATCTCTTCTATAAGGGGCTCAAGGTTTACCTGCTCAAAACCATCTTTATTAATGTTCACGACCGCACTGCCTGGAAGAGGATTATATCCAAGCATTTTTACCACATCTTCTCCAAACTGATCTTTAAAGATTCTCACAGCATCCTTTTTTGTAATTGGTGTTACCGAACGGACTTCAGGAAGTTCACGAATTTTCTCAATAATAATTTTTTCTTGTGCATCTGAAGTATCGTTATTGAAAAAAACCTCAATTTTATACTTAGACCGAAAATATTCAATAGGATAGTGAGAGTTCTGACCCACTATAATGAGTATTCCAATTAGAAATAACGTCAGAAAAACCGAAAAAATGGATGTAGAAGCAGTTAATTTATGCCGCCATAAATTCCTAAAACCTTCAATTAATAGAAATGAAATTTTATCGATCATTGGTTCTGAATTTCCCCCATCTGGATTTCCAGAATTCTATGACCTCTGTTCTTAATTAAATTGTAGTTATGAGAAACCATAAACACAGCTGTTCCTTCATTATTAACATTTTCCAGTAATTTTATCAAATCATGAGCAGCGACGGGATCTAAGTTTCCAGTTGGTTCATCGGCAAGAATGACTTCCGGTTCTTTTACTAACGCACGGGCAATACAAACTCTCTGCTGTTCTCCTCCAGATAATTCAAATGGTTTCTTTTTTTCTTTCTCCTCAATATCTAATTCATTCAACATATTCATGACCCTTTCCCGCACTTCATCTCTCCTTATTCCTACCATATGCAAAGGAAGAGCAACATTTTCAAAAATATTTCGGTCAGATAAAAGATGGTAATCCTGAAAGACCATCCCTATTTTTCGGCGCACCATTGGTATCTTTCGTTTTTTTATTTTGTTCGAACTTATTCCACCAATGGTGACAAACCCCTCGTCAGGCATTAGATCCATATAAATGAGGCGCATAATAGTCGTTTTCCCTGATCCGGTTGGACCAATTAAAAAAGCAAATTCATCCTGGCTAATTTCAAAACTGACATCTTTTACACCAATTTCCTTTGAAAAAAAATAAGAAACACCATTAAATGCTATCACTGTAAAAAACCTACCTGACTTTTTTCAAGATTACCAATTGAGATTGAATAGAAAAATAACATATCCGATAAATAATAAAACTGAACTAGTCCTGGAGACGGGCTGTCTCATAAAGCTGAGTGGAATCAATACCAATCCGAATAATATCATAACAGGAATTTCAAATGTTAGGATTCCTGAGGAAATATCTATTGGTTTAATAATTGAAACCAGACCTAAAACCGATAAAATATTAAATAAGTTCGATCCGATAATATTGCCCATTGAAATAGCGCTCTCCCGACGAAATGCTGCTACCACAGATGTTGCAAGTTCCGGCAACGAAGTCCCAAATGCAACAATTGACATGCCGATTACAATCTCATCAACCTTAAAAATATGAGCTATGTCAATAGCACCTTTCACAAAAGATTTTGATCCAAGATATAATACAATAATCCCCAGGACAAGGAGAATCCATGTTCCAAAAGTTGAATGCAATTGATCACTGACCTCTTTAGGCTCTTCCACCGGCGATTTTATACACCAAAAAGTGTACACAATAATTCCAAGAAAGAGTACCAATCCCTCCCACTGACTTATCCGATAATCAAGCATGAAAAGAACTAAGATACAGCAGACTATAAAATAAATTCCTATTTCTCTTTTTATGAGCTTAAACTGGATGAAAATCGGAAAAATGGTAGAACTGATACCCAAAACTAACCCGACATTAGCGATATTCGATCCTACAATATTTCCAATAGCAATCCCCGAATATCCATCTAANGCAGCTTTAAGACTCACTACCAGTTCGGGTAACGATGTACCAAAAGCAACCAATGTTAATCCGATTACAAAATGTGGGATTTGAAATTGTGAAGCGATATGTACTCCACTTTTTACAATCCAATCAGCTCCATAATAGAGGAGCACAATCCCAATCAATAAAAATACAAAACTCGTTAATAGTTCGTAAATCAAAGGTAAAGATTATGAGCGTTAATGAATTCCCAAACGGGCTGGGTCACCATGTATCGAATGGTCTTATTATTCTTCCATCTTTTTCGAATTGTTGTTGAGGAAACCTCAAATTGTGGGATATTTGCGAATTGAACATTCTGGAGAATCCAATTAGGGACAGCGCTGGGCTGGAAGCCTGGACGTAATGCTACTATCACGTGACATTCCTTTACAATCCGCTCAGGTTCTTTCCAAGTATGAAATTCTATCAAAGAATCGCTTCCCATTAGAAAATATAATTCATCACGATCACTCTTATCTTCCCTTTTGTAGGTTAGAACCGTATCAAGGGTATAAGATGTTCCTCCTCTTTTTATTTCGATGTCTGATATCTCAAAATGAGGATTACTTTCGGTAGCAGATTCCAACATTTTAACTCTCAAATCAACAGGACTCATTCCATTTTTTCTTTTGTGAGGAGGTTTCAAGGAGGGGATAAATATTACTTTTTTGAATTTTTCCGCTTCACAAATNGTCTGAGCAATTAANAAATGCCCNATATGGGGAGGATCAAATGTCCCGCCGAAAAGACAAGTCTTCATTACCNTGCTTTCTCAANCCGTTTATGTGCTTTGGCTATATATNGNTCTGCTTCTGTTTGAAGTTCAACATTCAANATATCCTTTTTCAATNCCAGGTATTCCTGAGCTTTTTCTACCTCCAGCATTTCGCTATGGCATCGAATAATCCCAACATGAGCTAATTCTGCATAAGGGGTNTCATAATAGTTATCCAGCATATTATCAAATGCTATAAGGGCCGAATCAAATGCCCTGAGTTTTATGTATAGCACACCAACTTCATACATTTTCATTCCGAGTTTCGCTCTGAGNCCAAGAATTGTGTTCTGAGCTTCATCCCTGTATTCGGTACTGGGATAATCATCNAGGAATTCCTGTATTTTCTCTAATGCCTTATTCGTATTTCTCTGATCATGATAATAATCCGGTGATTCTGAAACATAACTCTCACAAATCCGCCATCGGGCTTGTTCAACATAGGNGCTAAATTCAAACTTACGGATGAGACGATCATACTGCGAAATTGCTAACGGATATTCCTTATTCAAAAAATAAGATTCACCCAAGTAGAACAGGGCATCATCACCAATATCTGTATGAGAGGCTTTTAATACCAGCAAATGAAACTCTTCNTGTGCACGNATATANTTCTTTTTTTCCAGAAGAGTTTTTGCCTTTTTGAACTGGGACTCAAAATCCNGATCATCTTTAGGACTGCTCCCGGCACAGCCAATAATCCAGGCCAAAACAAACAGTGTAAATNTGTGGCAGAATAATTTAATTAGGCGAAATCGTACCATTGTCTACCAACTGATTGCAAGAGATAATCCACCAATACCATATTGAGTGTTTTTATTATAAAACAAGCCAATTGAGGTATCATATGTTTTCTTCTTTCTAGCATCTGATTGAGACGTCCATACGGCTTCCAAAGCACTTATGACATGATTAAACATAACTGCGCTAACAGTATAGGTTGCCATTTTAAGGTATGTATTGCTTTTATAGCGCATATCCAAATATTTTTCCTTATTTTTTGTCATGATGAGGATTTCAGTACCATCTTCTGTCTGTTTTTCTTTTATCCACCAGATTGAAGAACTATCAGCATCAATCAAGTCATCCCATCCTCCCACGAACTGATCGTATTTCCCAATGTTTTCATAAAAATGAAGGTCTCTGACAACTTGCATAGATTCAAGTAATTCATTGTCGTAATGATACATTGGATCACAATAATAAGAGGTATCATTAAAACAAACCGTTGAATATAGTTGTTCTTGAAAAAAAACACTTAGTTGATGAGTCCCATCAATAATCACATCATACATGGTTGTATCACCTTCATTATAGTTCCAAACATCCGGAATATTCAAATTACTAACCCAATGCGACTTTGTTAATGGAGTATTGCTGATCCGCCTGGTAAAGTCCCAATGTTCATTGGCAAAATCTTCATACTCCAATCGTAACTTTTCAGCTTTTTTATTTAACTGGACTATTCCTACAATACCTGCCACCTCGATGCCGGCAAAAAGTACAGTCTTCCACCTAGGAGATTTATTATACATCTGCCCCCACCCAGGCAATACCAGAGAACGGAGCAAGGCACGGGCAGG
>PBBK01000031.1 GCA_002717685.1 Gammaproteobacteria bacterium
AATTTCATTTTTAACGAACTTGAATCCGGAAACGTTGTCTTCAATGAATCTAAATTTCAGAATTTTGCCATTCAAAACAACTGAAATTCTAGAGATAAAGCATTAATTTGCTACTTTTTCTTCCAACCATTTCATACCCTTCGTCTCTTCCTCTGTTACTAAATTGTACATGAAAAAACTTAGTAAAAAGAATAAACCCCATCATCACCTTTGATTGACTCCCACTAATTCATCACAGTCAGACACCCTCCAAGTAAAATCCCCTCTTCTTGTTAAATCACCCAAATTCTGGTATATATTAGTTATTCCTACTAACCACCAATAGTAACCCAAGTGAAACATCTACTTTTCATCCTCTCAATCCTTCTTCGTAATGCAATACGAGAGTGGTCGCTTCTAGACGGAGTGTCGTATAATCGGGATAAAGTAAAAAATGAATAATTGTAGTTTGATATATGGTATTGAAATAGGTAAAAAAGTTTAAATATTTTTTTAATAATTATTTTAAAAAAACAATGACTATGAGAAAAATTAAAATTGGAGCTCATCTACCAAGTGCTGGAGAATTACCTACAAAGTTAGGTGTTGCTAATATGGCAATAAAACTTGAAGAACTTGGCTTTTCATCTTTATGGGTATCTGATCACATTCTGATGCCTCAAATAATTAAAGCTGATTATCCTTTTGCTAAGAATAAAAAAGCTACTTGGGATACAAATAAACCGTGGTATGATGCATTGATTGTGCTTTCTATGGCTGCTGCAGTAACTAATAAAGTCAAATTAGGAACTGCAGTACTTGTGTTGCCACTTCGTCATCCTGTAATTTTTGCTGAGCAGGCAGCATCAATAGATGAACAAAGTAAAGGCAGACTTGTTCTTGGTGTTGGAGCAGGTTGGCTTTCAGATGAATTTAACGCCTTAAATGTTGATTTTAAGAGCCGTGGTAAAATACTTGAAGAGTGGATTCAAATTTCAAGAAATTGTTGGTCGGGGGAACCAAAAGCTTTTAATGGAACTCACTATACTTTGCCAGAAGGATTTCTCGCATTGCCTAGACCATACAATGATGATATCCCATTTTTAGTTGGCGGACATAGTAAATACGCTCTAAAAAGAGCAGCAACTTTAGGAGATGGTTGGTTACCTCAGCAGTCAGCTCTTTCTATTAACCCTTCTGAACTAATTGAACCTATTAATTTTATGAGAAAAGAGGCAGTGTCCTTCGGAAATGATCCTGAAGAATTAAATGTAATTTTGCGTATTAATCAGTCATCAAATTCTTCCGAAATCATTTCGGACAAACTTAATTCACTTTTTGAAATTGGAGTAAAAGAAATAATTGTAGATATAGATTGGTCAACAAATTCTGGACCGGCAAGAACAGCCGATAATCTTTTAAATTTTTAATAATTTTGAAGATCTTTATACTAATTTTCATCAATTAATATTTGGAACAGCCCCTTGTGGGGGGAAAAGGGGCAGATAATCCTCTATTCGATATACTTTATCTTTCCTGAAATAAACTCTGACCATAGATTGGGTTTCTTTTTCTTTACCAGTTGATTTGTAAATTCCACGAAAAACTCACTGTTTAATATATCCACCCCGAATAGGAAAAATATTGCACTCATCAATTGAGAAATTTTCTATCTCTGACACAAACAACCTAACTACAATGCCATTGTTTTTAGTAATATTGTTGACAATTTATAAAAATACGATTAGTATGCGCATTTAATAGACCATTTGAACCTAAATTGTTGCTAGCATCATTTCTTTTTGGAATTTAATAGACTAGTAATATGAATTTTAATTGTGGTTAACTATAAACTATGGAGACAATTGGTAAAAATAATATTTCGCTTATATTTTCAGTTATTTGTAAGTCAATAAAACAAAAATGGTGGGAATCGTTCGTGAGGATTTATTTAATTAAATGGTTTACAGTTTATTTTGCCACAAAATACGAAGGAAGCCTCACTTTAAGAGATGTAAAAAAATATTATGTTGAAAAATTAAATATTTTTGAAATTAAAACAGTCAACCATTCAATTTAAGAGGAAATATGAAACTAGTTTGTGGAAGCAAAATCATAAAAAAATCATTCGCCTTGGTATTAACTGCATTAATGTTAAGTGGTTTGATTATTACTAATTCGGTTTTTGCTAAATCGTTACTTGATGAAATTACACAAAGAGGAAAAATAAAAATAGGATCTACCTTAAAATATCCTCCACAAATGTATGTAGATTCAAGTGGTAACCCTGCAGGTTATGACGTAGAACTTATGAGGATGTTAGCAAAAGACATGAAGGTTGAACTTGAAGTTGTTGATATGGATTTCCCAGGGCTGATTCCAGCTTTATTGGCAGGAAAGGTTGATATGCTCAGTGTTGGACTTGTCAATACACCAGAAAGAGCTTTGTCACTTGAATTTACCGATGGGTATGTTCCTTACAGACAGGTAATGGTTGTTCCTAAAAACAGTACGGCGAAGAGTATTAACGATTTAAATAAGCGTGGTATTAAGATTACAGCATTGATGGGTTCAACTGCGGAAAATTTAGCTAAAACTAAATTGCCTAAAGCTCAAATTGTTGGTTTAGATCAGCAGGAAGCAATGATGGAAGTTACTTCTGGAAGAGCAGATGGAGTTGTTGCAGAGGAATATTTAGCCATGCCTTTAGTAGCTAACTTTCCTAATAAAGTAAAAATTCTTAATCCAAACGAGCCTTTTAAGGATGAAATGGGAGCTTGGGCAGTAAGACCTGGTGATTATAGATTCCTAAGATATCTTAACAACTGGTTAAGATATTACAAAGTGAGAGGAACTCTTGATGCCATGTATGAAGAAATCATAAAGCCATCCTGGTATAAAAAATAAAAAATAGCTAGGATAAGTATAATTATTTATATTTATCCTAGCCCTAGGATTTCGCGGGCTTCTGTAGGAGTAGCAACTGGTCTGTCGAATTTTTTTGACAATAAAGCCAGCCGTTCAACGAGTTCTTCGTTGCCATTGGCTAATTTTGTTGTGTCATATTTGATGTTATCTTCCAAACCAGTTCTACAATGTCCTCCTAACTCCAAGGACCACTCATTTACAATTAATTGACTTTTGCCTAGACCAGCAGCAGTCCACGTAGATTGTGGGAGATATTTTTTAAGTTCATTTATTTGAAATTTTAAAATATCTTTTTTTGCAGGCAGGGCGTTTTTGATCCCAAAAACAAATTGTACGTGTACGGGTTCTATCAACAAACCTGATTTTACCAATTCAAAAGCATTATAAAGCATTGCCAAGTCAAAAATTTCTACTTCAGGTTTGATTGAAAATTTTATCATATCTTTGGCTAAGTCATTTATAAGTGAAGGAGGATTTTCGTAAATAGAAGTAGGAAAGTTTACTGATCCAGTTGCTAAAGAAGCCATATCAGGCTTCAAATAGAGCATCGCTCCTCTTTCTTGCTGACTGCGACCACGTCCTCCTGTAGAAAACTGAATAATTATTTTGGGACAGGATTCTTTTATACCAACTAAAAGATCTTCAAATTTTTGGACATCTGATGAGGGGGTTTCGTCAACATTTCTAACGTGAAGATGAACCAATGAAGCACCTGCTTCGTAACATTTTCGAGTTGATTCAATTTGCTCTGATACTGTAATGGGAATGGTTGGGTTGTCGATTTTTTTCGGAACAGAGCCTGTAATTGCTGCAGTTATAATGCAGGGTAAATTATCTTTCATAAAACAATAATATGGTTAATAATTCAAGGAAGTTAATCACAATAGTTGGTGGAGGTAATATAGGCAGTGCATGGGCCACAGTTTTCCTTTTGCATGGATATAGAGTGAGCTTATATGAAAATGACTTTGAAGTCCATGCCAAATCTAAAAAATCAATAAAAAAAGGTCTTAATCTGTTTATTGGAAGTAATAATTTAGATTCTAAAAAAGTTAATAATATACTTTGTAATATAAGTTATTTTAAGGATTTAATAAGAGCTTTAAGTGGAACAAAATATGTGATTGAGGCGATAAACGAAAACTTAAATGATAAAATCAATATCTTTAAGAATATTTCACAAAATATAGATGAAGATGTTGTAATTGCAAGCTCGTCATCATTTTTACCAATTTCTAAAATTAGTGAAAAAACTATAAATAAAGATAGATGTCTAAATTTGCATCCAGGTAATCCGCCTTATTTGCTGAAATTTGCCGAAATTGTTCCCTCTAAATTTACAAGTAAAAAAGCTTTGGATCAGACTAAATGTTTGTTAAAGAGTATAAAATTACATCCAATTCTTTTGAAAAAAGAAGTTGATGGTTTTGTTTTTAATAGGCTGCAAGGAGCTCTACTCAAAGAAGCATATTCACTAATCAATAATGATATTGTGGAAGCAAATGATATTGATCTTATAGTTAGAAAGGGTTTAGGATTAAGATGGGCGGTAATGGGGCCATTTGAAACAATTGATTTAAATACCAAAGGGGGGATTGAAAAGCATAGTAAAATAATGATCCCTTTTTATAAAAGTATGTTTTCAAAAAAAGAAAAATCTAACTTCGAAAAAAAATCAATAAAGAAAGTTATTGCTGAGAGAAGAAAGCTTTTACCATTGGGGAAAATGAGTGCAAGAATCTCTTGGAGAGATAAAAAAATATTTAAGTTAATAAATTTATTAAAATAAATCAGATATGAAATCTTCTGAACAGGAAAAGAGATATTTTATAAATCCTTATACCAATTTGAAAGACATAAGAAAATCCGGATCTTTAATAATTGAAAAAGGTAAAGGTATTTATGTTTACGATGATAACAACAATAGATACATTGAAGGTTTGGCAGGTTTGTGGTGTGTTGCTTTAGGTTTTAATAATAAAAGACTTATAGAAGCGGCAAATAGACAGTTAAAGCAATTGCCAAACTATCACAGTTTTACAGGAAAAGTTCCTCTAACAACTTTGAAATTATCCGAGGCTCTTGTAAAAATTACTCCAAAATCTTTAACTAAAGTCCTTTATGCAAATTCAGGTTCAGAATCTAACGACACAGCAATAAAAATGGCCTGGTATTATCAAAATGCTTTGGGAAAAACTAAGAAGAAAAAAATTATTTCAAGATATAGAGGCTACCATGGTGTTACAATAATGTCTGGATCCTTAACAGGGATGGAATACGCCCATAAGGGTTTTGATATGCCAAGAAATTTTGTAATACATACTGATTCTCCGCACTATTATAGAGATTCATTGAATGGAGAATCCTCAAAAGAATTTGTAAACCGATTACTGAAAAATCTAGAAAATTTAATTCTAAAAGAAGGTGCAGACAATATAGCTGCAATGATTTTAGAACCTGTTCAGGGTGCTGGCGGTGTAATAATTCCTCCTGAAAATTATTTAAGAGGAGTTCAGGCTTTGTTGAAAAAGTACAACATCCTTCTAATCGTTGATGAGGTGATATGCGGATTTGGCAGGACAGGTAAAATGTTTGGATGTGATACTTTTAAAATTATCCCAGATATGATGGTAACTGCAAAAGGGTTGTCTTCTGGTTATGTGCCAATTTCTGCTTTATTAATTAATGAAAAAATATACGAAACTATCAGTGAGTTTAGTTCATATAATAATTTGTTTGGACATGGATTTACATATAGCGGGCATCCATTAGCTGCTGCCGTTGCCTTAGAAACTATAAAAATTTTCAAGGACGAAAATATAATTGGGCATGTTAAAGAAATGTCAGATAAGTTTAGATCTAAAATGGAACTATTAAATGAATATTCTATAGTTGGTAATACAAGGAGTATTGGACTAATTGGTGGTATTGAGCTTGTCCAAAACAAAAAAAATAGGGTTTATTTTGATAAAAAAATTGGTATTGGGTCCCTCGTAGTTAAAAACGCACAAAAAAATGGTCTTATTGTTCGCGCATTACAAGGAGATATTATTGCAGTATGCCCTCCCTTAATTATAAGTAGTAAAGAAATAGATATTTTGTTTAACATGTTAAAAAAATGTTTAAAGGATACTGAAATGGAGCTGAAAACTAGGAGTTTATTGTGCTAGATTTAGAAAATAAAAAAGTCTTAGTTTCTGGATCATCAAATGGATTAGGACTTAAAATAGTTGAAAAGTTTTCTGAAAATGGCTCTATTGGATTTGGGTTTGATATACAAGAGAGTAGTCTTGATATAAAAAAATGGAATTTTCTGAAAGTGAACGTTTCAAAGGAAGAGGAAATTATTAGAGGTTTTGAGGAAATTAGAAAAAAAATTGGTAATCTGGATGTTGTAGTTGCAAATGCAGGGATAGTACCTCAATGGAGAACAATTAATTCTATTGATAATGATGAATGGGATAATGTATTTAATGTAAATGTTAAGGGTATTGCTTTAACTATCAAACATGCTTTTGAGTTGATGAAATCTTCCGGTGGTTCAATAATAGTTATGGGATCAGTTAATTCATTGCTTGGACACAGTGGCCAAAGTTTGTATACAGCAACAAAGCATGCATTACTAGGAATTGTGAAGTGTGCATCAGTTGACTTAGGTAAATATAAAATAAGAGTAAATGCAATAGGGCCAGGACCTATTGCCACAGATGCATTTCTAAACAGATTGAAGTCTAGAGAAGAGAATGGTGGTATGAGTTTTAAAGCAGCGCTCGATAGGTTTGCAAATAATACTGCGCTGGGTAAAATGGCTACTGAAGATGACGTAGCAAATACAGCCCTATATTTGGGGAGTAGTCTTTCATCAAGTATTACAGGACATATTATCCCTGTAAGTAATGGTTTGATTAGGATAGAGTAGTTTTTTTAAGGGGAATATGGATAGAAACAGTATAGATTGGTATGGACCGCTAGTAGCCCTTGTAACTCCGTTTAAAAAGAATGGTGAAATAGATAAAGAATCATTCTGTCAAAATATTGAGCGAATGATTAAAAAAGGTGCTACGGGAGTTTTAGTTGCTGGATGTACCGGAGAGTTTTGGTCATTATCATTTAAAGAAAAAAAATTATTGTTTGAGTTATCATCCGAAACTGTTAATGGGAGAGGAACAGTAATATGTAATTGTAGCGCAATTACTCCCGAAGAAACTATAGAACTTACAAAAGAGTCTGAAAATTGTGGGGGTGATGGGTCTTTGATATTGCCTTCTTATTTTGTAAAATTGACCGATAATGAGATAATTAATTATTATCAGAAAATTTCTGATTCTACTAGTATGCCTATTATTATATATAATATCCCTCATAATGCAGTTAATGATATTACTCCCAGATTGGCTTTAGAATTAACAAAAATTGAAAATATTGTGGCAATTAAGGAAAGTTCTGGGAATTGGAAAAATTTTTATTCAACACTGACTGCAACCAAGAAAAAAATCAGAATTTTTTGCGGACCTTCTTCAGTATACGGATTCCCCGCTACTATGGCTCAGGCTGATGGAACTATTGACTGTTTCCCAAATGTTTGGGCACCAGGTTGTATGGATATATTTTATAAATCTAAAAATGGTGATCATAATGAAGCCATAAAATTACAAGAAATAGGAAATCATTTAACTGATCTATTTACAAGTGATGGTAGAACACTTTACCCATCCACAAAAGCAGCGATGAACATTTTAGGATTCAATGGTGGTTTTACTAGGTTTCCTCTTAATGATTTGGATAAAGATTTAGTAAAAAATCTTGAGAAAGGTTTGAAACAAATTTTTTAACGTAACCAATGGAGAAAAAATGGCAAACATTCAAAAAACCGAAAATAAAGTTGAAATAGCACCTCGAAATTACAAATTGAATTTTAGTGATTTTGTAGGAATAGGAAAAAATGGGAATTTATGGGTAGAAGATTGTGATGTAGAAGAATTAGTTAAAAAGTATGGTTCGCCTCTATTAATAATTAGTGAGTCACAATTTAGACAATCTTTTAGACAATTTAAAAAAGCATTTACAGATAATTATAAAGGAGAAGTTGAAATACTTTATGCAAATAAGTCAAACAATTCTTTGGCTTTAAGACATATTATGAATCAGGAAGGTGGAGGTGGCGATTGTTTTGGTGTAAATGAAATGTACATTTCCCTTCTGGCTGGAACTAATCCAAAGATGTTAGTACTCAACGGTTCAAACAAACAAGACGAAGAATTAGAGATGGCCATCGCTAATGGCTTATGTATCAATATAGATTCCATGGACGAACTGGGAAGGATTTCTGAAATTTCAAAAAAATTTAACAAGTCTGTAGACATTGGAATCAGATTAGCTCTTGATTTAGATCCGTTAGCAGAAAAAACTGGCGTTTCAATGCACGGTCCGGGGACATTAAAAGAACAATCCGACAGCACTAAGTGGGGTATGACTAGAGAACAAACTGTTGAAATAGTCAATAATGCCCAGAAGCTGAAAAACATTCACCTAAAAGAAACTCATTTTCATTTAAGTAGAATGACTAATGAAGTTGAACCATTTGCAGTAATGGCCCGTGAAATGATAACCTGGTCGCATTATATAAATGAAAATTCTGGATGGACTCCACCATGTATCGATATTGGTGGTGGATGGACATACGGAAGATGGTATGGTACAGGCCCAAACAGTCAAATAGATGATGAAAATGCACCAAAATATTCTGACTATGGAAAAAGAATATCTGAGGTAATTACCGAAGAGGCTGAAAAATATAATTTACCATTGCCTAAATTGAGAATTGAACCGGGCAGGTTGATATCAGGTCCATGTGGAGTTGCTGTTGGTGCAGTTGGAGCTGTTAAAGAGGGAGAAAAAAAGAAATGGGTAAATTTGGATTTATCTACTAATCATTTATCTTGGGCTGCAATTTTAGATTGGTATTATCATGCAGTTCCAGTGGAAAATGCTGAAAGAGAAGCAACTGAAACTGTGGATATTGTAGGACCATTATGTAATTCGGATGAAATAGGAAAACATAGGAAAATGCCACCATTAATAAGGGGCGAACATGTAGCTTTTCTTGATGCAGGCGGTTATGTAGAGTCTCAAGCAGCAAGATATAATGCTCAATGCTTGCCAGCAACTGTCTTGGTATTTAATGAACTGTCAGAAATAACTACTGAAAGAGAACAATTAAGAGATGTATCCGGTAGATTTAGAGTACCTCCAAGATTATTAGCACAATCATTCAGCTAAATTTTTTGTTCAGCAAATGAATGCCTATTTAACTAATTTACTTGGGACAAATTGTTAAATTTTATCAAATTTGAGAATATTTAATTTTACTAAGGAAAAGATAAAATTTGTGAAATCAAATTAAAATACTTTTAATTAATTGGAATTAACTATTTTTTTATAGAAAATTATATTTTTTAGTTTATCTTTTATCTAATTATATCTCCTGAAGGTTTTAACGTACCGGATTATATGTTAAATTTATTTTTGTTTTACGGGGTTAATTAGTAAATTTGTGTAGATTCGAAATATTTTTGTTGTTTATTAAAAAATCATTTAACAAATAGCTGTAATAGTAAATCAAGTTATGAGAATTAACTGTAAGATTTCTTAAAATGTTGAAACCAAATAATAGAGTTATCTTAATTTCTGGAGCATCAAGCGGGATAGGTTTAGCTATAGCAAAATTATTACTAGAAGAGGGTTACAATTTGTCTCTAGGTGTGAGGAATATAGAAAAAACAAAAAATTTATTTTCAAAATGTAAATCTCAAAATTATATAATTGAAAAATTTGAAGCTACTGATTTAAAAACCATAGATAGTTGGGTTGAAAATACAATAAATATATTTGGCAAAATTGATGGATTAATTAATAATGCTGGTATATTAAAAATTGTTTCATTTGATGAAGGTGAAATAGAAGAATTAAATGAATTATGGAAAGTTAATGTAGTTGCTCCATTTTATTTAACAAAATTGTGCTTACCACACATAAAAAAGACAAATTATGGTCGCATAATAAATATCGCTTCAACAGATGGGAAAAGATATCGTGAATCAGTTTCAGTTGGTTATTCGATGGTTAAACACGCTTTAGTATCGATGAGTCACGCTACAAGAATTGCAGGTTGGAATGATGGAATAAGAGTTACGGCTATATGTCCTGGTGCAGTTGATACTAACCTTCTTAATGGAATTCCTGGAGTTACGACTTCTAAACAAAGATTAAAACCAGAAACTATTGCACATACTGTTTCATATGTTTTATCGTTGCCAAAAAACGCATCGGTTGCAGAATTACCAATAAATGCAAGAGTAGAATCCACAATATAAATAATTTAATTTTCTAAAATCATTTTTTTGTGATTTTTTAAAAATCTTTCGGGAGAAAATTTGCTACTATAAAATTCATTTTTTTTGCTGTTAATTAAATCTATTATTACTTCCGCACATAACGGTCCGAGCGTGTACCCTGCGTCACCGGGAATAGCAAAAAAAACATTTTCGTACCCCTTTATATTCCCCAAAACAGAATTGCCATCCGTAATAGGGTTTATTCCTCCCCATGTTCGAAGAAGTTTTAGTTTCCCTATTGATGGTACCAAATCAACAGCTGTCCTCAAATTTCCGAACAAACTTTCCCTTTTTATTTGTATCTTATTGGTTCTTTCGTCTATTCGAGCAGGCCATCCACCCCCGATAATTATATTTCCACTTGAAATTTGCTTCAAAGTTATCGAACGTTCGGCGTGCTGTATTAAAATAGGTATAAACATTTTGACTTTTTCGGTGACATTCATATGCAAAGGTTCGGCTACAGTTGGTATGTTAAAATTCAGGCATTCAGCTAATTTGCCAGTTCCTGATCCAGCCGCTATAATAACTTTTTCACAATAATATTCTCTTAAATTAGTTTTAATGTAATACTCATTATTTTTTAATTCAATGTGATTTACTGTTTCACATTTCATAATTTTAACTCCACTTCGAAGACTAATTTCTTGCAAACTTTTATTAGCAACTAGCGGGTTCAGTTTACCTTCATGAGCACAAAATTCTCCGCCAACGACTTTATCACTTAAAAAAGGATAAACTTTCTTAATTTTATTGCTTTCTATTATTTCTACATCCAAACCTGCGGCCTTTTCTTCGTGGCATTTCTTATACAAAAATTTTAGTTGTTCTTCATTGTCAGCCACCATTAAGCCACCATTGACTCTTAGGTCAAAGTCTACATTTAACATTAAACTGAGTCGATTCCATGCACTTACAGCTTCTTTATAGAATGGAAGATTTTCCAATAAATTATCTATCAAATGGGGATTTAATCTAAAGTTTCTACTTTGTAGTTGAACGTGGATACTGCCTGCATTAGAATAACTTCCGCTAAATTCTCCACTATCAATACAAATTACCTCTTTATTTTGACGTGACAAATAATAAGAAATACACCCTCCTACAATGCCTCCACCTATAACAATATAATCACAGTCTACAGATTTGTGATTGCTATTCATTACCTACCAATTATAATAAGTTATCTATATTCAAAGGCACGAAGGGAATTCTGGGAGTGAAAAAATCGGATTCTTTAATTTGGACACCAAAATTATTTTTTAAAATATCCAAGACAATCTGACCACAATATCGTCCTTGGCAAGGGCCCATTCCCAATCTGGTTTTTAGTTTCAAATCACTCATACTTGTATAGCCATTTTCAAGAGCATTTTCCAAAGTTGAATATTTAATGCCCTCACATCTACAAATTTCAACCTCTTTATCTAAATTAACTAAATTTAAAAAATTACTTTTATATAGTTTCCATAAATTTTTCTGAAATATTTCTAGATTTTTTAATTTGTTTTCGCACAATATTTTATTTTTTAAGTATTTTTGAATTATTTCAAAACCTAAGCTTTCTGCAACATTATATCCTGATATTTTCCCTTCCAGTTCGGCAACTTGAGCTCCACCTATTCTTACACAGTCGCCAATAGCGTAAATATCTTTAACATTAGTTTGTAAATCATTATTTCTGAATGTAACTAGACAATTTGATTCTATATCATAATCATGTTTACAATTTAAATATCTTAACATATTGTTCGAAGAGTTGAATCCATATCCTAAACAAATACAGTCAACTTCAAAAGATTTTCGACCATTTCCTCCAACGCATCTTATAGTTCCAGTAAGACCATCATCGTTTTCTTCAATTCTAGAGATTTCATATCCGTGAAAAATAGGAATACCATTAAACTTTAAAAAAAATAAATATCTTATACCTTTAATAAATAATTTGAATGAATTTGATAACAAGTTATATAAGATTTTATAGTCTAATATTGTAGGTTTTTTTGACTTCTCACTTATAGCTACAATTTTTGCTCCTGCTTTTTTTAACTCCCTGGCAACATGGAGAATAAAAGGACCATTGCCGCACATAAGAATTTTTTTCCCTGCAAGAACGTTATACCCTTTTAGCAAACTTTGCATTGCACCGGTAGTCATAACTCCTGGTAATGTCCATCCTCTGACAGGGTACCCTTTTTCATATGCTCCAGTAGAAAAAATTATTTTTTTAGGTCTAAATGTAATTAATAAATTGTTCTTTGTTGCTAAAATTTCTTTATTTTCAAAAATTGCAAACACAGATGTATTTGTAAAAATACTTACCCCATTTTTTGATACTTCGTTTATTAATTTTTTACCCAATATAACTTGGTCATCGAATTTCGCATTCTTATTAAGAACTGGTTGTTTACAAAATTGACCTCCAAGTTTTTCTCTGTCATCAACTAAGATGGTATTTACTCCACAATTGCTGGCAACCAAAGCTGCACTTAATCCTCCAATTCCTCCTCCAATAATTAGTAAGTCGGAATAGTATTCTTCATGTTCGTGCTCCTGGCGCGAATTCTCATTATCGAACTCTGTTATTTTAACTTGCTTTTGCTTGAAAATAATTGCATTACTTTCTAATTTTCTCATACAAGCTCTTACATTATTTTCACCATTGACTTCTACCAAACACTCATGACATACGCCCATTCCGCAAAAAACGCCCCTTTTTGACATCTTATTATTTAGTTCAAAAACTTCGTTGGATATCAAAGCTGAAGCAATGCTTTCACCTAAATTAGCTGTGTAATCAATATCTTCAAATTTAAATCTAATTTTCATCAGTAATCACATTAAAAAATTGTTAGTTTTTCGCTTACTTTTCAAGTTTCCAAACTTTTGAATATCAATACTATATTATTACCTATGTAATTTGATATTGAATAATTATATATTTTTTCATAATATTGTGAATTCTTAAGGAAAATATTTCATGGGAAAAATTGCTGAGAAAATGGAATCAATTTTCACTAGGAGGGGAATCTGTCATTTAGTCAATAGCTATAGCTTAAGTCGAGTATACAGATTGTTGATAATAATTTTCTTTTATGTTTAAATTATTTGAGTTTGACTGTGGCTGACAAAATTACTTGGTTGGTGCAAAAATATTTTAACACAATAAGTTTAACTTCTAGCAAGAACTTTTATTGAAAAAATTTAATTTTTCATTCGCAATTCAAGAAATTTTGCCATTTGAGATAATCCCAAGGTCAAAATAATATATATAAGTGCAGTAACTGTATAAAATTCAAATGGTCTGAATGTTAATGATGTCGCAATTTGTGATTGTCTCATTAGTTCATTAACCCCAATAATTGAAACTAGTGCAGAATCTTTTAACATTCCAATAAACATATTTGCGGTTGGTGGGATGATAATTTTTACTGCTTGTGGAAAAATAATTCTTATAAAAGTATTTATAATTGAGAATCCTAAGCTAAAAGATGCTTCCCATTGACCCTTTGCAACAGCTTGTATTCCAGCTCTATATATCTCAGCAAGATAACCCCCATGTTGCATAGACAGGCAGATTATACCAGCGGTTATTGGATCAAAATTTATTCCTGATACCATAGCTAATCCATAATATAGCCATATGATAAAGACAAATAGTGGTATGCCTCTGAAGAACTCTATGTAAGTTCTACTTATCAAAACTAAAATATATATTTTTGATAACCTGAGAATCGAAATAAATAAACCAATTATAAGAGCAAAGATCATTGAAATCACTGAAATATAAATAGTTATCCAAAGACCTTTGGCTATCCAAGTCCAGTAAGTTTCAAATACCTCAAAATGAAATGTATACTCCATATAAAATTTCTAACTTAATATTTTACTTAAGAAATGTTTTGTTCTATCTTTTTTAGGGTTATCAAAAAACTCATTTGGTTCATTTTCTTCTATTATCTTTCCTTCCTCCATCATAACTATTTTATCAGCTACTTCCTTAGCAAAACCCATTTCATGAGTCACAACAATCATTGTCATTCCGTCGTTTGCTAATTCAATCATTACATCTAGGACTTCTTTAATCATCTCAGGATCTAGTGATGATGTTGGTTCATCAAACATCATTATTTTTGGTTGCATTGCCAATCCTCTTGCTATGGCAACACGCTGTTGTTGTCCTCCCGAAAGTGAGGACGGGTATTCGTTTTCCTTTTCAAGAATATCCACTCTCTTCAGTAATTTTTTACCTAGCTCTGCAGCCTCATCCTTATCAATTCCAAGATTAATAATTGGAGATAAAATAATATTATCTAATACGGTTTTATGAGGGAATAAGTTGAATTGCTGAAAAACCATGCCTAGTTCAAGTCTAATTAGTCTTAGATTTTTTTTCTCTAAAATTGATTTATTATTTATAATAATATTACCAGAATTTAAATTTTCTAAACCATTTAAACATCTTAGCAATGTACTTTTCCCGCATCCACTTGGTCCACAAATAACAGCTACATTAGATTTTTTTATTTTTAAAGATACATCATTTAAGACAAGGTTTTCGTTAAAATATTTGTTTATTTTTTCTATTTTGATTATATCTTGATCCATATACTCTTTATTTCCTCTTAGATTTTACTCGTATCCTCTATCAATTAATGACAATAAATTTTATTTGTTGTTTTACATCTAATTAACGTTTGATAATAGCAGACAATTTTTCAAGTGTCATTTTAGATATTTCCACAACATTCTAGATGTTTCAGTGAATATGTCATTATGCATACCTAAGGAATTTAGGCCTTTATGTCAAACCAAAAATACTGGGGAAAATTCTATTTTAAATAAAAGATAATTGATTTTCAGTGAGGAAGATGTATAGAGAAGCTTATTTTTGAAGTAATTATTATAGGTGTCCATATAGGTGTCTATCAGCCCTGATACTCAGCTCACAAAGTAACGCCTATCATTTGATCTATTCCAACAAAGAACAAATCCAATTTACTTATTTGATTAAAGACTCTATAATTTTGGACTTAATAATAGCTCCACAATCCTCAAAATGAAAATTCTATTGAGCAAGTTATTTGGGGGTATAAATGGGGGTATATTTAAATATAATAAAAGATTTATGTTGTAATATCAATAACTTTATTCCTAAATGTAGAAGGCTCCCTCGTCGCATAACGTTGAATTTTAGTTATTGTTAAGTAACACAGCGCCGATCGCCATAGAAGTTGCCGCTTGAACAGGATCAATCACGGGTATGCCAAGATATTCTGC